>DATNLN010000211.1:0-21196 GCA_035602855.1 Candidatus Acidiferrales bacterium | reverse complement strand
CGTTCCCGGGGAAAAACCCTGCTGATAACCCAGACTTAGCAGCAAGCCGTGACTTTCCTGGACGTTGGCTCCGCTGCCAAACGAGCTAGCCTGCGGCATGATCTGTTGGGATATGGCAACCTGCCCGATGATCGAAGGATCGAATACTGGCAGCGCCGGCCCGTTGGACAAACCTAGCGCACTTACAATCGGTCCATTGGTGGAGGATGCGGGTGCGCTCGATCCGGTAACGGACAAGTCTGAAGCGGTACCCGTAATGGTGGCAAGATTGGCCGCGCTGCTGGGGAGCTGAATCACCGGGGAATAGCCGCCCACGGTAGTCAGCAGCGGTTCGCCCGGGCCGCCTTCGCCGGAGGGCAATTCGGCAATCGTAGTGGAGACGCCGCGCAATAGGCCGCCACCCTGGCTACGCATTATGTCGGTGAGCGCAAACTCATGATCGAAGCGCTGAATTTCCATATCAAAATTGTTCTCGATAGCCAGATCAATGGCGTCCCGGAGCGTGAGAAATAGAGTGTTTCCGGTGATCAGTTGCGAAAGACGATCGGAATCGGCGGTTCGGCCCGGTTTTACCGCGGGCGTGTGGTAGGGAATCAGGAACCATGGCCCCGGAGTTCGGAAGTCCGTGTGAATCGTGGTAGTTTCTGCGACTCGTTTAGACGAATCATCCTGCGCAAAAGCGCTCGAGGCGCAAGCCATTAAAATCAGGCCGCCGGTCGTCAGCGCCTGCAGCACTGTTTTATCGAATCTGAATAAGAACCGAAATCTCACCACGTCCCTCACTTCTTCTGGGAAGATCATTGCGACTGTTTTTGCCACTGGTCCTGCGATGGGCTTTGCGTTTGGCCCTGTCCTTGCGATTGATTCTGTGACTGCCCCTGCGATTTCGGCGCAGCCTGCCCGGGAGAGCCGGCGCCGGTCGTGGTCGGATTTTCCGGCAAATGTTTGCTCGGAACCGGATTTACTTTCGCGCCTTCCAGAGCCGTGTCGCCAGGATTCACCACGACTTTTTGACCGGCCGAAAGGCCGCCCAAAACTTCAACCGTGTTGCCATAATCATGTCCGATGTTGAGCTGCTGCAGATGGATTGTGTTTTGATCGGTCACCGTAGCTGCCAGCGGCCCTTCCGCGCGAATCATCAGGGCCTCACCCGGTATCAGCACCGCGGCTCCTCGCGTGGGCACGGTCAACTTCACCGCGGCATACATGCCGGGCAGCAGCCGATGGTCGCTATTGGGCAACTGCACTTCGGTCAGCATGGTACGGGTCAGTGAATCCAGAGAGTCCGCCGTACGCGTAATCGCTCCGGCAAAGCTGTGTCCCGGATATTCGGCGAAACTGATCCAAGCCGGGTCACCGACCTTTACCGAGGATGCATTGGTTTGCGGAACCTGGATGTAGGTGCGCAACACGTCGATCTGCGCGATGCGAAACACCAGCGTGCTGCCCTGTGCGATTAAGGCGCCGATGTCGGGATTGCGTTCGATAACGATGCCGTCGAAAGGAGCGCGAATTTTCTCGTAATCCTGCAGAGCAATCAGCCTTTGCAGGCTCGCCTCACTGGAGGCGATGGCATGGCGCGCTGTTTCCACATTGGCGTCGGACGCCGCTACGTTTGCGGTCTGCGCTTTGTAATTTGCCTGATAGGTGTCGTTTTCCTGGTGCGACACCGCGCCTTTTGCGTCCAGCCTGGCCCAACGCTGCGCACTTACGGCAGCGAGCCCTTGGTTGGCTTGCGCTTGATGGAGGGCTGACTCTGACTGGTGGAGAGACGACTGGCTTTCGCGCAGAGCGGCTTGCGCTTGATTCACTTGCTGATCCAGATCCGGCGAATCGATGACGGCCATGACCTGACCTCGGTGCACGTGGTCGCCTATGTCCACGAAGCGCTTCACTAAATAGCCGTCCGCGCGCGCGAGTACCGGAGCATCGGTTAACGCCGACATGGTTCCGGAAAGCTCCACGTCAATCGTGGGCGGAACGGTCTGCGCCTGAACCACGGTCACGGACGGAACAGAGCTTTGTTGGGTCTTCTTGTCCTTCGCCAGCGTGTGACGCCCGAAAAGGCGCGGGACAATGGCAATCAGCAGCAGCACAGCCAGGCCAGCAGCTGCCCACACCGCGATCTTTTTCGCCTTCCGTTTACTGGCGGCACGGTTTTTCGTTGCATGTTCCGCTTTCTCAGGCGTCTCCTCTCGGTTTGCGTTGGACTGCGCCGGCGCCGTCACCGGGCCCGGAGAACTTTTGTTCTCAGGCTGGAGTGCTGGTTTCAGACTTTTTGTTTCGTCGTCCATGCCACGGTCCTTTGCTCGAAGTAAAATGGCGTCGGCTTCCGACTCCGATGCAGCGTGCTTATGCTTTTCCCCGAGCCTCTTCCTCAATTCGCTTCGCGAAATCGATCGGGGCTTGTTTTCGCAAGTAGGTATAGATGATCGGCACGAAAAACAGGGTGGACACGGTGGCTATGAGTAGCCCTCCGATCACCGCCCGTCCCAGCGGGGCGTTTTGCTGTCCCGCTTCGCCCAGAGCCAGCGCCATCGGCAGCATCCCGATAATCATGGCCAAGGCTGTCATCAGTACCGGGCGAACGCGCACGTAACCAGCGGAAATCGCGGCTTCCACGGGTTTCTTGCCATCGCTCTGCTCATCGTTGGCAAACGTGACCAGCAAAATCGAATTGGCCGTCGCCACGCCGATGGCCATGATCGAGCCCATCAGCGACGGCACGTTCAGCGTGGTATGGGTTACGAATAGCATCCACAAAATCCCTGCCAAGGTGGCGGGAATGGTGGCTAAGACGATCAGCGGATCAACCCAGGATTGAAAATTGACCGCCATCAGCAGGTACACCAGTATGATTGCGAAGAGGATGCCCAATCCTAATCGCAGAAAGGAATCGTTCATCGTTTCGGCTTGCCCGCGCAAATCGATCTTCGACCCTTGCGGCAGCTGCTTTTCGTATTCCTTTATAATTTTGCGAATGTCGCTGGCCACGCCGCCCAGGTCGCGTCGATCCAGGCTCGCTTCAATGTCATAGACGGGGCGGATGTCGTAGTGATCTACTGCTTCGGCCGTCGTGCTTCTCCGGAAATTCGCGAGATTGCCAAGGAATTGCGTGGGATTCGCTTGCGCATTTGGATCACCATAGGATACTGAGGATGGGATGGGCGTCGGCTCGTTGGTCGGAAGCAGACGGGCGGGCGTCCCGGAAGGCCCGGAACTCACCGGAGTTTTGCGCCAAAGCTGTGAGCGAATCCAGACGGTATTGCGGAGTTTGCACCAGCACGTTGTAACTCACGCCATTTTTGGGATCCACCCACTGCACAGGATTGATCTGCCCGGTAGCGCTGAGCGAGATCAGCATGTTGGTGGCTACCCCCTGCTGCGTAACTCCCACCAGGTCCGCTTTAATTCGGTCCACGTTCACGTCAATCGCGGGGTAGTTCGGCTCTTGAAAGACAAGCACGTCCGCAGTCCCCGGAATATTGGCCACGCGATCGCGAATTGCCTTCGCGATTTGATAATTTTTCTGCACGTCCCGGCCCGAAACTTGTACGTCGATTGCAGCAGGCAGGCCAAAGTTCAGAATTTGCGTGGTCATATCCGCGGGTAAAAAGAACACGGTGACGCCCGGATAGTGCTGGTGAATCATTTCACGAATGCGCCGGATATAGAGTTCCGTCGACCCGCGCTTTTTCATGTCTACCAGAATGTCGCCGTCGCTGTTGCTGATCGTAGCCGTGTCACTGAATGCGAGGTTGATGCCGCTATTGGGAAGGCCGATGTTGTCCAGAATGGTTTGCAGGTCTTTTTCGGGAATAATGTGGCGGATCTCTTGTTCGATCGAACCAAAAAGCAGTTCAGACTCTTCAATGCGGGTACCAACCGGCGGGCGAATGTGTATCCGAATTTGTCCCGTATCCACAGTGGGAAAGAAGTCTCGCCCGACAAAGAAAACCAGCACGAGCGACAGCACGGCAAACGCCCCGAATGCGCCCACCACCAACAAGCGATTGTCCATGATCCAATGCAAGGATTCGCGATATTTTTCCCGGCCTCTCTCAAACCGTTTGTCGAATCCCTTGTGCACCTTCCAAATCCAGTTATCCTCGGGCCTGGCCGGAGCATCTTCCTTCCTTTGCAGCAGCGGCAATTCAGCTGCCATCAAGTAATGCATCATGGTGGGGACCAAAGTGCGCGTCAGCATGTACGAGGTGAGCATGGCGAAGACCACGGCCATGCCCAGTGGCGTAAATAAATATTTCGCGGCTCCCTGCAGCAGCAGAACCGGCACAAACACGATGCAAATGGATAATGACGAAATCAGCGTGGGTGTTGCGATCTGCTGTGCGCCGTCCAAAATCGCCTTCACAATCGGCTTTTTCATCGCGATATTACGGTTCGTGTTTTCAATTTCCACGGTCGCGTCGTCCACCAGAATTCCCACGGCCAGGGCCAGCCCGCCGAGCGTCATTACGTTCAGCGATTCGCCCAGCAGATGCAGCACGATGATCGAAGTAAGAATAGAAAGTGGAATCGAAGTGCAGACAATCATCGTGCTGCGCACGCTGCCCAGAAAAAGCAAAATCATCAAGCCTGTCAGCACGGCGGCAATCGCCGCCTCCCTCACAACTCCCCATACGGAAGCACGCACGTAAACCGACTGGTCGAAAAGCGGCGTTACTTTTAATTCCTTCGGCAACCCCGCCAGTGCCGACGGCAACTGCTTCTTCACATCGCTTACAATCTTCAGCGTGGAAGTTTCTCCGTGTTTTAAGACCGTCAGCAACGCGCCGCGCGTGCCGTCCTGGCGCACGATATTCGTTTGCACCGCAAAGCCGTTGCGCACATGGCCGATATCTTTCATGTACACGGTGGATCCATTAATCGTCTTCACCGGCAGCATGTTGAATTCATCCACCGCCGCCGGACTGCTGTTGGTCTGGATGAAATATTCCCTGGTCCCCATCTTGGCCGTTCCCGCGGGAATGATGGGTGCCTGGTTACCGACCGCGGTCGATATGTCGCTCGGCGAAGCTTGGTATGCGTACAGTGCCCGGGGATCGATATCCACCATGATCGAACGAGTTTTTCCGCCATACGGAAGCGGAATCGATGCCCCCTGAATGCGCGCCAGATCGGTGCGAATGAAGTTTTGCGCAAAGTCGGCGAGATCCTGTTCTGAAAGAGACTGGCTGTTGACTCCCAGCTGAATAATGGGAACGCTGGACGCGTCGTACTTCACGATCAGCGGAGGGAAAGTTCCTTGCGGATAGGTGCGCAGCAGTGTCTGCACCAGCGCTGTCACCTGCGCAAATGCCAGTTCCACGCGCACATTCGGCTGAAAATATACTCGTATCACCGCAATGCCTGGATACGTGCGCGATTCGATGTGTTGAATGTCATCTACGGTCGTCGTCATGGCGCGCTCGCAAATCAGCACGATCCGCTTCTCCATGTCGTCGGGCAAAAGGCCGGTGTAAGACCAGATCACGCTGATGACGGGAATATTGATGGCGGGAAAAATATCCACCGGCGTAGTGAAGATCGAGCCGACGCCCAGGATGACGATCAGAACCGCCATGACCACGAAGGTATAGGGTCGCTGTAGAGCCAGACGTACAAGCCACATCATGGGCGGTTCAACTCCCCGCTATCTTTGTAGACAACGCGAGAGACATATTCCGGCGCCCGAATCCGAGTCGCCCCAGAAGAAGTCTGTCGGATCCACATAGCTCTCGAAGACCCTACATCCTCGGCAAAATGGCATACTGGCGTGATGGCGGGAAGACCACAATCGGGTATACGCTGAGCCTGAATAGATAAAATACTGTATGGGCATGCGATCCGGCGCTGGTCCAAACGCGCTACCGCGCCAGCATCTGCTCGCCAGC
This sequence comes from Candidatus Acidiferrales bacterium, assembly GCA_035602855.1. GTDB lineage: Bacteria > Acidobacteriota > Terriglobia > Acidiferrales > UBA7541 > Palsa-295. The sequence continues at coordinate 15,302 of DATNLN010000211.1, read as the reverse complement.
AGGAAGACCCGCGGCGCCCGAATTTGCCGGCACGAGGCCGGAAAGTCCCGGGTTTCCGTTGACCGCGTTCCAATGTTCCACTAAGGCCGGTGCGCCGTCCTGCAGTTTGGCTGCATACACCGTGCGCCAGGATCCAGCAGCGAAAGCCATATAGATCATGCTTCCTTCTTTGCCATCGCCGCTGTCTTTACTATTTTTGTCGTCGTCTTGCTGGTTCTTTTCATCCTTACCGGAGTCTTTGTCGCCATTCTTGCCATTCTGCTGCTTTGGCTCGGCTCCGGCCGGACGCCGCCCCGCGCTCTTAAAGATCAAAGCTCCCGCCGCATCCATCGCCAGTTCGTCCGCGTGCAGGAAGACCGATTCGCCGGGAACGTTCGGCTCTTTTCCGTTCAGAATCACGCACCAGTAATAGCTTCCGTACTCGATTGCAGCCATTCCGCCCGTCCTTTTAACTTGCTAAAGCATCGGCGTATCTTGCGACTGAGGTGGCTGGACTGTAATGCAGCTCTTACTTTATTTTTGGCCGAATTAACCTTTACTAAGCAATTTCTGCAAAGCGCCCGGTCAGGCGCGTCCTTTCCCAGGCCCTGCAAAGGGACTGCGCGGCGTACAATGAGGGGTAGGAGGGGGACATGTTGAAGACCGGACCCGCGAAGAAAGTGACCGTCTATGTGGGGCAAGACCAGCAATACCACGGCGAATCCGTTTACGCGGCGATTTTGGATTTCCTCTTCTATCGCAAAGTTGCCGGAGCCACGGTCACCCGCGGCATCGCCGGTTTCGGCGCTGATCACCGAATGCAGACCGATCGCATCCTGGCGCTCACAGAAAATCTCCCGATGAAAGTGGAATTCGTTGAGACGCCAAAGAAAGTCGAAGAGCTTCTTCCCAAGCTGCAGGAGATGGTGGGAGCGGGCCTGATCGAAATTCAAGACACCACGATTGTGAAAGCGGAAAGTTCTGGGCAAACGGCGCGCCTAGTCAGCCCGACGTCACTCAAGCAGGCCGGAACAGCCAAACTAATGCGCATCTTCGTAGGCGAAAATGATAAATGGAACGGCAAGCCGCTGCACCAAGCCTTGATGGAAAGCATGCGCGCCAACGACATTGCCGGCGTCACGGTCTATCAGGGCATCCTGGGCTACGGCGCCAATCGCAGAATTCACCAGGACTCCGCCCTGCATCTCTCGCACGACCGCCCCATGATGCTGTCCGTGGTGGATACCGAGGAAAGGCTGCGCGCATTTCTCCCGCTGCTGGATGACATGGTGCTGCAGGGCCTGGTAGTTTTCTCGGACGTGGACGTTATCAAATACACGCACAACTATCGGGACGGGGAACGCAGGAAGGCGGTGCGCCCGTGAAACTGGAAGGCAAGGCCAAAATGTTGCGCGTTTATTTCGGTGAAGATGATAAGTGGAAGGATAAACCGCTGTACCGCACGATTGTCGAAAAGTGCCGCGAGCTAGATCTCGCCGGCGCGACTGTTTTTCGCGGCATCGAAGGGTATGGCGCCAGCACGCTGATTCATCGCTCGCATCTTCTATCTTTTTCCCCGGACGCTCCCATCATGGTTAGCGTCATCGATTCCGACGAAAATATCCAAAAGCTGCTGCCGTTTCTGGACGAGATGGTAAGCGAAGGTCTGATCGCCATGTCCGAAGTCGAAGTGATCAAATACACCCACCAGGACGGACTTCGCTCCCCGTAAGCCACCAAAAAAAAGGAGCCGCCACCCTAAGGCAGCGGCTCGGTGCAGGAGTGGGGGCCCCCGCGGCTGTAAATCCTTGGCTCTAAATCAGAAGCGATATTTCAATGCAAACTGAATATTGCGCGCTCCCTGTGAGGTAAAGATTTCCCCATAGTTCGACGCGCCCGCGGTGTGCTGACCACTGAACTCTTGCCCGAAGTTGAAGATTGGCGTGTTCGTAAAATTCGTCATGTCAACCCGGAACTCCAGCGATTGCCTTTCGGTAAACGCGAAATTCTTGGCCAAGCTGAGGTTGCCGGTCTTAAGTCCGGGGCCATCGAAAGCACCCACGCCGCAATTGCCATAGGTTCCCGCCGCGGGGGTGGTTACCGCGGCCGGATTCAGAAAGCTCACGCCTTGGTTGGCCGGATTGAACACCATCGGCACACGCGCAGGCACTCCCGGGACGCAGTCCGCCCGAGTGGAAAATCCGCCCGTGCCCGACGTGTCGCTGCTGGCAAAAATGGTTTGAGCAAATCCGCTGTGGAAGATGAAGCTGGAACTGATGCGCCATCCTCCGGCGATCGCGTTCACCACGCCATTCACGTCATTGCCAAACCGCCGCCCGTGTCCGTAAGGAAGTTCGTAAACCACATAGCCGTTGAACAGGGAGGCGATGTTCTGCGGGCAGCGCCCGTAGTCGCCCATCTGATCGTAGGGATTCTGCGGGAAGGCCCACCCTGAAATCGTTTGCGCTTCCGTCGCAACGTTGTCGCCGAACTGACCGAAGAATCCGGGTGTGTCACTCAAGCACTTCGACCACGTGTAGTTTAACTGTGCTTGCAAGCCGTTCGTAAAGCGCTCTTGCAGGACCATCTCGAGCGCATTGTAATTGCCGACCCCATTCGAGAGCGAATAGCGCCGTTGGCCGGGTTCGCTGAGCAGTAGCGGATTCAGGAACGGACTGGGAGTGATCGTGCCATTGGCGTTCAATTCGTTCTGCTGCAGCATAATAATGTTACTCAGGTGCTGATCGTCCTCGCCGACGTAGCCGACTTGCACCGTTGTAGCCTTGCCGAACTGCCTCTGGATGTTCAAGTTCCATTCTTCTTGGACTTCGGGCCGAATGTTCACGTCAAAAGCGTGCGTGGTCACACCGGAGAAACAGACCGGACTGAACACCTGCGCCAGAGCAAGCGTACATCCCGTGGGGAAGCCCGTAAACCCGTCGTCCAGTGTGCTGGCCGGCAATGGTGTGGTGGGGGCGAAGGTGACGTTGTTGGCCTGCTGGAACGGCGGGTTTGCCGTGAGTAAGTTGTTCACACCGTTACTCTCATTGAAACTCGATACAGAGTAAGCTGCGCGCAGCACCGTGTTTTTCAGAAATCCTGGTTGCCAGGCAATTCCGATGCGTGGTTGGAAATTCGTGATGCCGTTGTACTGCTTGTACAGAGCGGGTCCCAAGCCCTGATTGTTGATCGCGGACGTGATGATCTCTCCGCCGAACAAGTTGTAGTTCACGGCGTTTCCATCCGGTGTGGCGCGGGGCGTATTGAGCTCCCAACGCAGCCCGATATTTAAAGTGAGATTGGGCCTGATCCTCCAGTTGTCCTGTCCATATACGGCCCAAAGATTGTTTCGAATGTGCCGGTTGCCGGTACCTGAACCGATGCCCAAGTTGTTCGGGTCGCCCAGCATAAAATCGGCTAGGCCGGAACCGAGCGAAAGCGGAGCGGAGGTGGGGTCGGCCGGATTGCTCAGAGTGGGGTTCGCTGTATATTGCCCGTTGAAGTTGAATAGGCCCGCCAGTCCCTCAATTCCGGGGAAAAGGAAATTGTCGCGGAAGTTGTTGAACTGGATGCCGGCGTGAAATTCGTGATTGCCGTGCGTCTTGACGATCGAATCGCCAATCTGAAAGACGGTATCCGAGAAGGTGTTAAATTGCCCCAGATTGTTGGCAATGGTTCCGACTCCGCCGAAGAGCCCACCAATGGCCGGAAGGAACGTGCTCGGCGAGCCTGGAATGCCAAATTGCTGCGGCAGATTTTGTCCCGTCGGGTTAGAAAAGCCCTGGCTCACGGGAAAGTAACTGAACCCCGCACGGAAGTCGTTTATGAGGCTCGGATTGATCGTTCGCGTCCAACCGATGACTCCGTTCTTCAGAGGATAGTTAAAATCCGTGATGCCGTTGTTCGCCAGCAGGTAGGTTTCCGTGGTCGGATTCCGCACGGACTGTTGCGAATAGCGCCCAAAAACGCGGTCCTTTTCGTTGGGCGTCCAATCGATCTTCACGTCGCCCTGGTCCGCATTGTTGATAATTCGCTGTTGATAGAACAAAGTATCGCCGGAGGTGGGCAGCGGGTAGAGCGGCGAATTCACGATCGCCGAGGCAGCCGGGCTCAAGGTCAGTCCCGCGGCTGTCAAATTGTTGAAGGGAATCGGTGTCCTGTTGGTCGGATTCACACCCGCCGCGGGCGCATACAGCTGGGTGTTTAGCGCCAATTGCGCAGGAGTGGTTGCGTTGCAGATACCGGCTGGGCTAAATCCGGCCGGGCAGAGTTCGGCAAAGTTTCCCGCGCGCTCCGCAGCGCTCATAACGATCACGCTCTGCGTCGAGGGGCTGTCCATGCGCTGCCCTTCATAGTCCACGAAGAAGAAAAGCCGATTCTTGACGATCGGCCCGCCAAAGGTGCCCCCGAAACGGTTATAGCGAAGAGCGGCTTTCGGCGTTACCGGAGTGGTCAAGCCGGCGCTCCATTGATTCGCATCAAATGCGTCGTTGCGCAGGAACTCAAACGCACTGCCATGGTAGGAGTTGGTGCCGGACTTGATGGTCGTATTCACGATGCCGCCCAGAAAATTGCCGAACTCTGCCGGCGGATTTTGCGCGATGAGATTGAACTCCTGAATCGCTTCGGTACTGGGCGAGTAAGCCACTTCGTTGTTGTCGTTCTGATTGTTGTCTATCCCGTCGAGGATGTAGTTGTTGGTCTGCTCGCGGTTCCCGTTGATGTACGGACGTCCAATCTGAAAGGTGTTTTGGCCCGAGGTGAATGCGCCCGGATTCGTGCTGGTTGCTCCCGGTGTGAGCAAGGTGAGTTCGTTGTAGTTCCCAGTGATCAGCGGGATGTTTTCCGTCACCACGTGATCGATGTGGGTGCTGATGTCTGTTGTTTCTGTTTGCAGCAGCGGGGGTGCTCCGGTCACTTCGACGGTCTGCGACATGGTGCCGACAGTCAACTGCACGTCAATGCGCGCCACTTGATCCAGCACCAGATCAAAAGCCGAGTGCACGGCGGTCTGAAATCCTCGCGATTCCACTTTCACCGTGTACGTCCCGATCGGGAGGTGCGTCAGGTAGTACGCGCCATCGCTGTTGGTTTGCGTCGGGTACGCCGTGCCGCGGGCGACGTCCGAGGCGGTGACGGTGGCGCCGGCAACAGCCGCACCAGAAGGATCCGTAACAAAGCCATTGATCGACCCCGTAGTCTCTTGCGCGCTGGCGGGCGCTAGAACGGCCAAGGCTGCGGCGAGCAAGCCCAGGCCGAGTAACAACACAAATTTTGCGAGCCGGCAATTCTTGTTCACGAAAGCCTCCTGCGTGGATTCTGTGCGGCGAAACGACATATCAACCCCCAGCACCCTAAAAGATGGAAAGAGCTATATAGCGGAAAATAAGTGTTGTCAAGAGAAAAATGTGAATGTATAAGGCTTCTGATAGATTTTTTGAATACGCTCTATAGCGGATTAGCCCGCTCTATAGCACCGTGTTTGCACTTAGGGGGCAGTCCTCGGCGCCTTTTTGGCCGCGCCAGAGACCTAACCTGCTAGACTCTCAACAATTTCCGGAGCTTTCATGACACCGATCAGCCGTAACGGCGAGCCCACATACAAGCGCATCCAGAATGTCATACGCAGGCGCATCGAATCCGGACAACTCAAACCCGGCGATGCCGTGGTTTCCGAACGCGAACTCGCCAAGATGCACAAAGTTAGCTTGATGACGGCCCGCCACGCGCTGGCGGATCTTGCGCGCGAAGGCATGGTCGAGCGCCGCCACGGCTCCGGAACATTCGTCGCGCCGCCGAAAATTCATTTCAACAAGCTGATGAGCTACACCGAGCAAATGGCCAGCCGTGGACTGATGGGCAGGTCAAAAATTATTTCTTCCGCTGTACGCGATGACGAACACGAAATCGCGGCGCGGCTTTCGCTGCCGTCTGGCAGCCACCTGTTCAGGCTGGAACGAGTGCGCCAGGCTGGCGATGAACCATTCGCACTCGAGACTTGCTATCTGTCGGCCGACGAATTTCCTGCGCTGGCGGGAGGAACGCTCGAGCGTGGCTCACTCTTTGTAACGCTAGAGCATGAATACGGCGTGGAACTCGCCTATGCGGACGAGGAAATTGACGCTACCGCCGCGGATTTGAAAACCGCCGAACTGCTGGCGGTTCCGCGCGGCTCTCCGCTGCTGCGAATTCGCCAGCTGATTTTCACTACGAAGGGCAGGGCCTGCATGTACGTGTTAGGCCTGTATCGCTCCGGCCGCCACACGTTAGTGATTCGCCGATTCCGGTAAATCGTCGGCGCGCTCTGGCCGGATGGAGCCAGGCACTTCAGCCCGACAGAGAAGCCTGGTACAGATCTGCGAGTAGCGCGAGCGGCGTCTCGAGAGCGTCGCGCAATTATGCTAAGCGCTTTTTCGGCAAACGCTACGCCACTTTTGCGGGCGCGCCATGCCCCCCGCTCAGTTCGCGCGACATTTGCCAGGCGCAGAGCGCCGCCAGCGTCGTCAGCCCGATTCCCAGCCCCCAATTTTGCAGCAGCAATTTTCCCACTCCGAACAGCGCGCTGTACACCATCACCGTCCCCAGAGCCCAGCACCACAGATTGCGCGCCAGATCGTGCGTCGCCGGAATTTCCGCAGCGAGCGCCGCGATCGTCTTCCATCCCGTCACGTCAGGGCGAACTTTGCGATAGAACGATAGCAGGATGCTGTTCGGCTCCGGCGCCGTTCGTAGGGTGACTAGAATCCACACCGTCGTCGTCACGACCGTCGTGGTCAGCACGTTTTTCGCAAACAGCACGGTCGCCGAGCCGGTGTACAACGTTGGCCGGCCAATGAGCGCGTTCCACAATCCTTCCGAATTCAGCGCCAAAGTCAAAACCAGCGCAGTGACCATCGAGGAAATTTCGCTCCACGCATTGATGCGCCACCAATACCAGCGCAGCAGATAAACACTGCCCGTTCCCGCGCCAACCTCCAGCACGGCTTGCCATCCGGAACGAATGGAAGCGAGTTGCGCCGAAACATAGCCGCTCGCGATCACCAGCAGGACGGTAACCACCTGCGAAGCGCGCACGTAGTGGCGCTCGGAAGCCTGCCGCACAAGAAAACGGCGGTAGAAATCCTCGACAACGTACGAAGTACCCCAGTTCAACTGGGTCGCGATCGTGGACATGAACGCGGCGAGAAAACCAGCGACGATAATTCCGCGCAGCGCGTGCGGCACATGGTCATTGACGATCATCATGTAACTGGTTTCCGGATGCGCAAGTCCCGGGTAGAGCACGATCGCCGCGAGTGCAGTGAGAATCCACGGCCATGGCCGCAGCGCGTAATGCGCCACGTTGAACCACAGCACGGAGAGCAACCCTTGACGCTCGTCACGCGCGCTGAAAATCCGTTGCGCAATGTACCCGCCCCCGCCGGGCTCCGCGCCGGGATACCAGAACGCCCACCACTGCACTCCCAGGTACACGCAAAAAGTGATTACCGGCAGCGTCCAAAGCGTTTCGCTGGCGAAGCCTTGGGAGAAATCGGGAAGAAACCCGAGCGGATCGGCGCCGCCATTTTTCGCGCGCAACGCTCCGATCTGCGCGATCATCGAGCTCATCCCGCCCGTAGCCCTCACCGCGTACCACGCAATCGCGATGACGATGCCCATCTTCAGAATAAATTGAAAAAGATCGGTCCAGAGCACGCCGGAAAGCCCGCCCAGGGAAACATAGAAGCCCGTGAAGGGAATCAGGAAAAAAATACAAATAATCAACGCGTAGCCGTCCGTGCCGGAAAATACTGGACCAAAAATTCCGGTTAGCCCGCGCGACATGCTCTGCAGGAAATGCCATTGGCTGATGGTGACGCCCAGCGTCGTGCCCACGATGTTGATCATGGCTTTCGTCACCCAGCCGAGGATCAAGCAGTTCATCAGCACGCCCAGGTAGATCGCTCGAAATCCTCGCAGAAAGGCGGCGGGCTTGCCGGAATAACGCATCTCCGCAAATTGCACGTCGGTCATCAGCCCGGACCGCCGCCACAAGCGCGCAAACAAGAATACCGTCATCATTCCGGACGGAAGGAACGCCCACCAGATCCAGTTTCCGGAAATTCCCTGGGTGTAAACCAGCCCCGCGACCAGCAGGGGAGTGTCGGCGGCAAACGTCGTCGCGACCATCGAGGTGCCCGCCAGCCACCAGGAAACGGTGCGTCCGGATACGAAATAATCTTCGGAGCTTCGAGCAGCGGAGCGGCGGAAATACAGTCCCAGGAGGAGAGTAATCAGCAGGTAGGCAATAATCGCGGACCAATCCAATAAAGTGAATGTCATGGCGGGGCGGATTTATGGCACACTTCGCCGGGCGGAGGCAATGGGAAATCGCAACGAAGATTTTCTGTCTCCGGGGAATTTGCGGCAAGCAAGCTGAAAAGTTCTTGCAAAGGTCGCGGTGTGGCATACGATTCGCCGTCGCACCGGGGAGAAAAATGGGCGTCCCTTCTGGAATCGCCAAGCATACCAGGCGCTGCAGTTACTTACTGATATCGTTGTTTGCTTTGATTAGTTCCGCCGCCACCGCACACGCGCCACAATCCCCGCCAGTGCCTTCGCCTATCAATTTAATGCCGCTGCCCGTGAAAGTCATGCCTGCTGCCGGGCGCCTGATGGTGATGCAAACTTTTTCCGTCGCGATCGCCGGCTACAACGAACCAAGGCTGGAGCATGCGGCGCAACGCTTCCTGCGCGACCTGAATCGCCAAACCGGTTATTTCCTCAGCGAGCGGTTGGGCGACGCCGCGCATGCGACTCTTGCGATCCAGGCGGATCATGGCAGCGAGCCGGTGCAGGATTTAGGTGAAGACGAAAGTTACGTGCTGGAAGTCACTAGCGCGGGCGCCAAGTTGACCGCAGCGAATCCTCTGGGCGTGATGCACGGCCTGCAAACTTTTCTGCAGCTGGTGGAAGTCGTGCCGGACGGCTATGCCGCTCCCGCGATTCACATCGAAGATACGCCCCGTTTTCCGTGGCGCGGGCTCTCGCTTGACGTCAGCCGTCACTTCATCTCGATGCCGGTCCTGCAGCGCAACGTGGACGCGCTGGCCGCGGTGAAAATGAACGTGCTGCACCTGCATCTCTCTGACGATCAGGGTTTCCGTCTGCAGAGCAGGGAATTTCCCCAGCTGCAAGATCTGGGCTCGGACGGAATGTATTACTCGCAGGCTGAAATGCGCGAGCTGATTGCATATGCCAGCGACCGCGGAATTCGCATCGTGCCGGAATTCGACATGCCCGGGCACAGCACGGCATGGTTCGTGGGATATCCGGAACTTTCCAGCGGTCCCGGCCCTTACCAGATTGAGCGCCGTTGGGGAATTTTCGATCCGGCAATGGATCCGACGCGCGAATCCACTTACAAGTTACTCGATAAGTTTATTGCAGAGATGGCCAGTATTTTCCCAGATCGCTATTTTCATATCGGTGGCGACGAAGTGAACGGCAAACAGTGGGACGCCAATGCAAAAATTCACGAGTTCATGCGAGCGCACAATTTGAAGAGCAATCAGGAGCTGCAGCAATATTTCACCGTGCGCGTCGAGAAAATCGTCAGCAAACATCACAAATCCATGGTCGGCTGGGACGAGATATTGACCCCGGGTATGCCCAAGGATGTCGTGATCCAATCCTGGCGCGGCCAGGAATCGCTCGCCGAAGCCGCGAAGCAAGGCTATCGAGGAATCCTATCGAGCGGATATTACCTGGACGCGATACAGCCTGCCGCGCAACATTATTTGGTGGATCCGCTCTCCGGCCCGGGCGCCATGCTAACTCCCGCGCAACAAAAACTGATTTTGGGCGGCGAAGCTTGCATGTGGGAAGAGTTCGCGTCCGACGAAAGTGTCGAATCGCGAATCTGGCCGCGCGCCGCGGCGGTCGCTGAACGCCTCTGGTCGCCGCAACAGGTCCAGGACGTGAATTCGATGTACCGCCGGATGGCGGCGGTCAGCGCGCAACTGGAGCAACTGGGTCTGACGCATCGTTCGGTCAGTGTAAAAATGCTCGCGCGACTGGCCGGAACAGATGATATCGCCGCGCTCGAGGTGCTGGCCCGAGCCGCACAACCCGCCGGCGTCAGCATTCGCGAGACGGAAGCGGAGAAAGCTGGCGGTATCCAAACCAGCGACGTTCCGCTGAATCGCATGGTGGATGCAATTTCGCCGGAAAGTGAAGAAGCCAGGAAATTCTCCGCCGCCGTGGACCAGTTCGTCGCGAGCAAATTCCAGGACCGGGCCGCGGAATCGTACCTCCGCGGAAAATTAACGCAGTGGCGCGACAACGACAGCGCCCTACAGCCGCTGCTGCAGAATTCATTCCTGCTGAAAGAAGTGGTGCGGGTTTCGCAGAATTTGGCGCTACTGGGCGCCGCGGGACTGCAGGCTCTCGATTACATTGACGCGCGCAAAGCAGCGCCCAGCGAGTGGCGCGCGCAGCAGGTCGCAATGATCCAGCAAGCAGCGAAGCCGACCGCGGATCTGGTGCTAGCCGTCGCTCCAGCGGTGCAAAAATTGGTGGAGGGGAGCGCCGCCTTGACCACGCCTTAGTCGCCCTAGCGCCCTGTGACAAACTACGGACCAAGCTCCGGACGCGTTTCGGGACCGAGCTCCGGACGAATGTCCGGATGACTCTCCGGCCGGATGACCGGACGCCCGGGCTGGCGCATCCAGCGGTGAGCGGGCGAATTCTGGAATCGCCAGACCGGCGCGTGCCTTGGCGCGAGCGGAGGCCGCGGCACGGTCGGCAGCCGTGGCGGCAGCGGCCAGCGCCGCACCACCGCCACTTTCTTGAATGGCACGTCGGTGCCAGAAATGCCACTGCAAGCGCCCGCTAGTCCCACATAGGTCACATACAGTCCGTCGTCAGGCAACGGATTTTCGTTCGCGTCCGTGTTGCTGGCGATCAACGCAACCACGTTGCCGGCGCTGTCTGAGCCGAACGCTTCGATTACGTCTCCGCTGGCCGTGCTCGGTCCATACGTATTCGCCAGCGGCGTGGCGACGGTAAGATTTGAAAAACAGACCGGTGCGCCACCTGTCGGCGTAATCGAACCGGTCACGTTGAAATCCCAATCCGTCGTAAGGCCCATTTGCACGTTGGTACTAGAGCCGCCAGTCGAAGATTCAAACGACCCGGAATACATTCCATCGACCGTCGGGAACAACGTTGCGGTGAATGATCCGGAGTCGCTTCCCATGCAAGTTCCCGTCGAAGTGAATGTCCCAGAAAATTGGCTGCTGTTGGACGAACTTGTCCCGGTGAAGGTGGTCGTCGCGCCGTTATCGAGAACCACGGTTATCACCGCAGTGTAAGCGCCCGAAGGAAGATATCCCGCGGCTGTGATACTGCTGACGCCTCCCGAGGCCGAGCAACTGGAATTCGTCAGTGTACTCGCCAGCATGGTTGCGTTCGTGCCGCCACCCGGGATCGTCGGGGCCTGCCAGTCGGTGGTAATTACCAGCGGGTTATAGCAATTGGGATTCGTGTCGCCGGGATTGTCCGGGTTTTGTCCGCTGCATGGGTAAGGATTCCCGTTCGCGTCGGTGAGCGGCGATGCATTCGGCGCGGATTCGCTGGTGGTCACGATCGTCCACTGCTGCGATTGTGGCACGTACGAGACCCACGTCCAGGTTTCAATCTTTTGGCTGGCCGTCTCGCCGCCGGTCCCGCCCGTGAATCCCGCATACGCCATGGTTCCGCCAATAACGGCCGGAATATTCACCGGCCAGCTTTGCGTGAAGGTCTTGTTCACCACGGCGTCGGTAATCGTCATGGTCAATGTAGTGCCGTCGTACGTCATATGTACGGCCATCGTGTCGCCGCTGTGCAGGTCAATGCCGGACGGCGTCAGATCCACGAACGGCGTACTCGGAGCCGCGCCGTCGGTGTAGATGCCCGTCGAATCGTCGCCTTCACCACTGTTGTTGTAGAGGTCGAACTTGATCGCGACGCTGGGAGTGATGCCCCCTGTGCCGCCGATCTGCGACGCACCGTAGCCAAGCCCGCCCCCCGCCGGGCCCAGCGCCATGGCTCCCGCGGAAGAATTCTGCAGGGTGAAAGTAATGCCGTCCGCGTCGGCGTTGGAAAGCTGGAAGGTGAAATCCGTGACGAAGCCGCGCACGTCCACTTGCGTGGTGCAGAATGCGCTGCCTGCCTCGTTTCCTGAACCGTTGGTCAGTTGCAGGCGGCTGTCATCCAGATCAGTGCTGCCGTTCATTTGCATGCAGCCAGGATTGCTGAAACCAAGGCCGAAGTTGATGGGAGTGGTTCCGTTGGAAGCAATCGTAAATGTGCCGCTCACGACAGCGCTGTCGCTCAGTCCCGTATACGAGCCTATGGCTCGGATGGTCGTAGTCTTGCTGACGGCTATCGCAGCGGTGTAAACGGCGGAACCGTGCGTAGGAGTGGTGCCATCTGTAGTGTAGTAGATCGTGGCGCCGACGGTGTCGTCGCTGAGCGTCACGGATTGCGCTGCAACGTAAGTGCCGGCTGCGGGAGTGAAATTGGGCGGCGCCGTCTGCGATGCCACCACGTAAGCCGCGGTGGATTCGGTGCTTTGAATGGCACCGTTGGAAATGGCGATGGCGTTGATCGTAGTCGTGACGGCGAGCGTGACAGGGCCGGAGTAGAGATTCGACGCCGTGGAAGGCGCTGTGCCGTCCGTCGTGTAGTAAATCGTCGCATTCGGAGTGGCGCTCGTCATTGTCACCGTCACGCTGGAGGCATAGAATCCAGCGGCTGGGCTAAAGACGGGCGCGGCCGTCTGCGGCTCGCTGCCCAACAGTCCGAACACGTCCACTTCCGACTGCGCGCCCACATACACTTTTCCATTGGTCACTACCGGCACCACAAATTTCACAGCGGGTCCAAGCTGGTCGCGGCCGCTGGTGAGGTTGGAACCATAGAGCAGCGTGGAGACGTTTCCGGCATTATAAGCGCGCAGGATGGCGGGGCCGTTCGAAGTGTAAGCGTCGCTTTCGACCGCCCATACAATTCCACTCGCCAAGCCGTTCGATGACACCGTCGGCGTCGCACCGGGAAAACCGTTGGTCTCTGCCGACTGCGACGTAGGTGACGCGGACACACGGCCGGCACTCAACGAAAACGCTTTCAAGTGATCGCCGTTGGCCCACGCGTATACATTTCCGTTCCAATAAGCAGGCATGGACCACAAGCCGCCGATGCTCGTGACGCTCTCGATAATTTCCGGATCGCCCGTGCAACCGTCGCAATAGTGGCTGCCGTCGTTGGTCAATTGATCGCGGTTCAGCACGTAAAGATTCCCCGCCTTCCCCCCTTCCAGCAGAATGTGCGGATACGGGCCGGTCTGATCTTGCGGAATCACCAGCACGCCGCCGGAGCCGACATCCGCGTCGGCAGCATCCAGGCTGGCTTGGTTGAAGGGCGTGAAATAGTCGGTCGGGGTGGGGTTTCCGTTGGCCAAACTCAAGCGCACGATACTGTCGCCGTAATCAATGGTCTTTGAAGGCTGCGGCGCGGGCGTCGTCACCGTGTCGTCGCCATTACCGGTTGAGATGTACATGTTGCCGACGGTGTCCGCTGCGAGGCCCGATCCAGAACTCCAGATTCCATTGCCTCGGCCGTTTGGCGAAGTGTTCCACACTCCCGACTGCGCGAGCGTGGTTTCGTTGTAGGCCAGAATCCAGCCATGCCAAGGCGGGTTATCGCCGTGCGATGAGAAGCCGACATAAACATACCCGCCCTGCAAGAGCAGTCCGGGGCGCTGATTTTCCCACTGCGCGCTGAACGGCACACTGGTTCCGTTTCCATCGGGAGCAGTCCCCGGCGCGGAGGCGGCCAACTCTACCGGGCCGCCAAATTTTTCGGCGCCGGTGGTGATATCCAGCGCGTGCAGTCGGTAACCGAAAGCTCCGCTTTCCTTGGTGTTGGCCACCACGTACAAAGTGTTTGTCGAAGAATCAATCGCAGGCGTGCCGGTGATGCCGATCTCAGGATGGATGTCTTGCGTGTTGCCCACGTCCGCAGTCGAAAGCGTCGTCGCGCCGTTTACCAGAAACGTCACCCACCACAGCGGCGCGCCACCCGTATCGGCGTCGAACGCATATACGGAGTCATGCTCCGTTGCGATGTACAGAACGTTGTGGGTTCCCTGACCGGGTATGACCACGCCCGGCACATACAAGGGCTGCGCGTACACGTAGCCATCCACGCCCAATGCGAACAATTTACCAAAGGTCGTGGAGTTCACGTTGGCCGGAGTCAGAACGGTCTCGGCGGTGTTTTGCCCGGTGCGCTGATTGTCGTAATGCTGGGTGAGGATGCTGGTCTGGGCGTTTACCGCAAGCGCTGCAACCAGGATCGTGAGCAGGGCCGAGCACACTCTTGCCACGATTCCGCCCATCTTCATGTTCTTTGCAGACAGCAGTACGGGCCGTTTTCGCACTTGCTTCCCAGGTTGCAAGATTTGCCAACGCGCCATTCGCTCCGGAAAAGACCTGTCCGCGCTAGGACCGGTAGTACTGGAACTTGCAGTAGATGCAAGCGTTAGCTAATGAAGGTAATGTCGCAATGCGAGGTCCACCATCATTTCTCGATAGTGGCGTCAAAGTATGCTCTAAGCCAATGTCTGTCAATAGAACTCGCGGCCCAGCGAAACTGCACAATCCAGGCGAGGAGCAAACGAAGGAAATCGTTTTCAGGTTTAGAGAAGTCCGCAATCCGTCGTCTGCAGCAGCGGCTCGCCGGGGCCTTACGCTATAGCGCGCCGGACTTTGTTCGTTACAGAGGGATTGCAGACCGGTGAGGAAAACGACGCAACGAATCACCTCGGCCGGATTGCCTACCTTTAAGGATGAGGCACGGGACGCTGCGTTATAGGTCGCGGCTGAAATTGCGGCTGCGGCACTTGAACGTTGAACGGCGCCTGATTCGGTCCGCCTGCTCCACTGGCGGCCGCGATGATCATCTGCTTATCGCGCAGCAACCCCGGCTCGCCGGGGTAATAGCTCAGCATCACGTCCACTAACTGGGAGGCCGCCGGATAATTCCGCTGCTGGTAAAGCTGGGTGACCTGCGTTTTGTAGATGTTATCGATCTGAGCTTCTAGCGCATGGCCGTTTTGATTGCCTGCGTTGCGCGCTTGAATGGCCCAGAAAAGCGCCGAGTTATTCAGAGGAGCGAAATAGCGTCCTTGGCTGTAGGCCGCTTGCGCGTTTTGCAACTGCTGCTGCCCGGCCGCAGCTTGCACGGGCACGGGAGCCGGCGTCGGCGCAGGAGCGACAGTACGCTGCACGTTATTC
>DATNLN010000201.1:0-19155 GCA_035602855.1 Candidatus Acidiferrales bacterium | reverse complement strand
CCTACGTGAATGGAATCAGGAAACAGTCTGGACACACGTCGGAAATGATCTTTTCCGTTGATGTTATAATCCGCTTCATCGCACAGGTGATGACGCTGGAACCCGGCGACGTGATCGCGACCGGCACGCCCTCGGGCGTGGGCCCGCTGGCCGCAGGCGACATCGTGGAAGTCAGCGTCGGCGGAATCGGCACGCTGCGAAATCCGGTCATCGCCGCGCAGGATTGATCCGCACCGGAAAAGGTTGGCGTTGAAAGAACTCCTGAATGATTGGCACGATTGGCTTCCGCTCGCCGGAGTCGCGGCGGTCGTCCTGGTCGGCATTGTGCTCTGGCTGCGCCGCAAGCCGGAAGACGAAAGCGACATCGAACGCCAGCGCCGGGCGTATTTGAATCGCGTCGGCCGCATCGTCGAAGGCCAGGTGCTGGAAATCGTCGAACACACGCGCGACGCGAGCGATCTCGCCGCGAAATCTCCCGGCATGTTTCAGAAACGCGCCGTGCCCCCGGCATCTTCCAACGGCACGCAAAAACTGCTCTACTACACCTATTCAATCTCCGGCGTCACCTACGAAACCGCGCAGGACATTACCGGTCTGGAAGAAGGCAAGCACCTGGGCCGCGTAGCCGCCGGACAAACTGCCAGCGTGAAATACGATCCGTCGAATCCCAGCAATTCCATCCTCCTCGCGGACGATTGGTCAGGCCTTCACTAAACAGCGGGATGGTTCGCGCAGCGCCGGCGTCCCGCCGGCTCTTATTGTGTTTCCCGCGACCATCTGAAGCCAATTCGCGCGCCCTCGAGAACCAGCGAGCAACAATGGTAAACTTTTCTGTTCGCCGGAGGAACACCTTGCATCGATTTCAACGCCTTCTTGCCGCGGCTTTGCTCGTCGTCGCCGCAACCGCGCTGTCTCTCTACGCCCAGCAAAATTCCGCAGCATCTGCAGTATCGCCCGTCATAGACCCCAGCCTGTACTCCGCCATGCGCTGGCGCCTCATCGGCCCCTACCGCGCCGGACGCGTTTCCGCAGTCGCAGGTGTGCCCGGCGATGCGGCCACCTACTACATGGGCACGCCCGGCGGCGGCGTGTGGAAAACGACGAGCGGCGGCACCACCTGGAAACCAATCTTCGACGAGCAACACGTAGCCTCCATCGGCGACCTCGCCATCGCCGCATCGAATTCCAATATCATCATCGTCGGCACCGGGGAACAAACTGCCGGCGATGGCGTCTACCGCTCGACCGATGCCGGCGCCAGCTGGACCAACATCGGCCTGAAAGATTCGCGCTTCATCAGCACGGTCCTCATTGATGCGCGCAACCCGAACATCATCGTCGTCGGTGTTCTCGGCCACCCCATTCTCGGCATCGGCGCGCCCAGCGAAAATCGCGGCGTGTACAGAACGACCGACGGCGGCAAGACCTGGAACAAAACTCTCTACAAGGACGACATGGCCGGAGTTTCCAACATGGCTGCGGACCCCGACAATCCGCGCATTCTCTATGCCGCGCTCTGGAAGCCGTTCGATTTCCGCTCCGGTCCTCCCGAAGCTCCGGCGCAGGATTCCTGGATTTACAAATCCATCGACGAAGGCGCCACATGGAAGCCCGTCTCCGCAGATGGATTGCCTTCCACGCCGCGCGGCCGCGTCGGTCTCGCCATCGCTTCCAGCACCAAGGGTCAAAGAATTTTCGCCATCATGGAACCCGGTCTCTTCCGCTCCGACGATGGCGGCGCGCACTGGCGCCAAATCACCAAAGACCCGCGCATCACCGGCAATCTCTACATCTGCCGCGTGTACGTGGACCCGAAAGATCCGGACCTGGTTTTCGTCATGCAGACCACCACCTATCGCTCGAGCGACGGCGGCCAGAATTTCACGGCCTATAAAGGCGCGCCCGGGGGCGACGATTACCACGTCATGTGGATCGATCCGCAAAATTCAAAGCGCATGATTCTCGGCGTGGACCAAGGCGCCACCATCAGCCTCGATGCCGGCCTTACCTGGAGCAGTTGGTATAATCAGCCGACCGGCCAGTTCTATCACGTCATCACGGACAATCAATTTCCCTACGTTTCCTACGCTCCGCAGCAGGATAGCGGCACCGCTGCGGTTCCCCATCGCAGCGACTACGGCGAAATCAGTTTCCGCGATTGGTTTTCCATCGGCGGCTTCGAATTCTGTTACATTGCTCCCGATCCCGCCAACCCCAGCATCGTTTATTCCGGAGGCTGGTACGGCAGCATCCTGCGCTGGGACAAAACCACCGGACAAATCGTGCACGTTTTCGTACGCGGCACGAAAGATCGCATGTCGCAGATGCCTCCGCTGGTTTTTTCGCCGCAGGATCCGCACACGCTCTATCTCGGCGCTCAATACGTCCTGAAAACTACCAACGGCGGCGATAGCTGGACGCAGATCAGCCCCGACCTCACTACTCCGGCCGCGGCTCCTGGCGCGCCGGCCGATCAACCGCACGCGCAAACCGCCGCGCCGGCAAATGCCGCGGTACCCGCGCCCTCTGCGAACACACATTCTCCTCTCAATGAAGACGAAGAAGCCGTGGAACTCGAAGAGCGCGACGCCGGAGGCAAGGACGATTTCGAATTAGCGCAGCGTCCGCGCCGCACTTCGCTTACGGTGCTCACTCCCTCGCCGCTCAGCGCCTCCGTCCTGTGGGCCGGCAGCAGCAACGGGTTGATTCAGACCACGCGTGACGCTTCGCAATCCTGGCAAGACGTAACGCCCGCGGCGCTGCCGAAAAACAGCGAGATCGAAGCCATCGAGGCTTCACACTACGACGCAGGCACCGCTTACGTCGTGCTGAATGCGCGCCAGGACCTGCAGCCTTACATTTTCCGCACGCGCGATTCCGGCAAATCCTGGCAGAAAATCACCACCGGCCTGCAGCCCGATTGGATCGCGCGCGTCATCCGCGAAGATCCCGTCCGCAAAGGTTTGCTCTATGCCGGGACCGAAAACGCGCTCTACGTTTCTTTTGACGACGGCGACCACTGGCAATCGCTGCAGCTGAATTTCCCGGCGTCCGACGTTCGCGATCTCGCCGTGCATGGTGACGACCTGGTTGCCGCCACCTATGGCCGCGCCATCTGGATTCTCGATGACATCACCCCGCTCCGTCAGGCTGGCCCGGAAATTACCAGCGCCAACGCATATTTGCTGAAGCCCGCAAACGCCGTCCGCACTCGCTACGACAACGACCAGGAAACTCCGCTGCCACCCGAAGAGCCCACTGCGAAAAATCCGCCCGACGGCGCCATCATTGACTACTTCCTGAAATCTGTTCCGTCCAATCCGCTCTCACTGGAAATCCACGACGCGCACGGAAAAGTCGTCCGTCGCTTCAACAGCCTCACTCCGGCCCTGGATCCCACGCCCAAGAACGTTCCGGATTACTGGTTCGGTCCGCCGACACATCTTTCAAAAGACGCGGGCCTGAACCGCTTCGTTTGGGATCTGCGTTACGATCCGCCGCAAGCTCTGAATTTCGGCTACTACGGCGGTCTGCTTGATTACGTCGAGTACACCATCTCTGACCATGCACTTCCCGCCGACACGCCGCGCGAGCAGACGCTCGGCCCTCTTGCCGTCCCCGGCCAGTACGAAGTGATTTTCATCGGCAACGGCACCGTGATGAAGCAGGCGCTCACCATCACGCTCGATCCGCGCGTCCACGTTTCGCAAGCGGACCTGGAAGCGCAACTCCTCGCCGCAAAGCGCATTGACTCCGGCCTTGCTGCCAGCACCAAGGCATTCCAATCCATCACCAGCCTGCGCGCCGCCATTGCCGACCGTCTGAAGACTCTCGGCGTTGCGACCGATAAGAATGCGCGCGCGAGGTTCGGCGAGGAATCCGCGCAGGCAAAGGAGAAATCCGCGGAAGAAAAAGCACAAGAAGAGAAAGCCGCGGCTGCCAATCCGCAAGTCAAAGCGTCCGCCGACGCGCTCAATGATCTGGACCAGAAAGCCGCTGCAATCCTGGAAGGAACCTTCGAAGCTCCCGGCGTAGGCCCCGTCAATCGCGACCTGGCCCGCACCAGTTTCTTCATCCAATCCGGCGACGCCGCCCCCAGCCAAACCGCCAAAGCCGTCCTGGAAGAGTCCTGCGCCCAACTCAACAAAAACCTATCGGCCT
The DNA here is from genome assembly GCA_035602855.1 of Candidatus Acidiferrales bacterium. Lineage (GTDB taxonomy): Bacteria > Acidobacteriota > Terriglobia > Acidiferrales > UBA7541 > Palsa-295. The sequence goes on along the minus strand of DATNLN010000201.1, from coordinate 14,994 downwards.
GGCGCGACCTAGATTCTCAAGCCGTCCCAGCCGCCAACACAATCATCGCCAAATCCAACCTGGCCGCCCTCCCCACCGCCACGGTTATGTCCATCACCGCCATTCAGCACGACACGGCCCCAAGCGACGCCTGCGCACCGTAGCCGCCTGGGAACGCCAGTCTCCCGATAGGCCGCAGCGGCCCTCATCCTTCGCTTTCTCGCCGGCTATCTTCGTGCCGTTCGACCGTGGCTCCACAGCATCCGTGGGCCGGCCCATAGACCCGGCCCCGGTTCCGTCGGGTTCGAACCACGGCTTTGTGCACCCATCGGTGTGTATACGTCTCCGTCGCCTTGCCGCAAAACGATCCAGGCCGTACCAGACTCTGCTTCACGAACTTCTCGATCGTTCCGCCCCGCCCTGAAGCAATATCAACCGCCGCGCCCGAGCTTACAGGACGGCACCGTTCGCATTTTCCCGAACAACGTGCTACCGTGTCCTGTGGTTCACGAGCAAAATTCGCGAACGGCTCACGGAATGGACCAGCTGCCCCTCCGCTCCTCACAAGTTCCAACCGTTCTGCACTCCACCGATCACCAACCGCACAGCACCTGTCCCCCCTGCCTGAGCGGTAGTCGCGAGTTGTTAGAAATGAACCTAACTTGTTCAGAAAAAACGAGAAAACTTTTTCTGATCGGTGGTGTTTGTGGCTTTTTGGCAAATTGCTACTCACCGATCACTCTTCCCGAACCCCGCCCATGACCACTCATCGTAAACACCACGACCGCCTCGAAGAGCTTCGCAAGCTCAACGCCGAAGCAGAATCCGGCGGCGGCGCCGAACGCCGCGAGCGCGAACACAAACAAGGCAAGCTCAGCGCCCGCGAACGCGTGGACCTGCTGCTCGATGAAGGCTCCTTCGAAGAACTCGACAAATTCGTCCGCCACCATTCGCACGATTTCGGAATGGAAACGCAGCGCCCGCCCGGCGACGGATTCATCACCGGTTATGGGCGTATCGGCGGCCGCCTCGTGTACGTCTTCGCGCAGGACTTCACCGTCTTTGGCGGCTCGCTTTCCGAAGCCAATGCCTCGAAAATCACGAAAATCATGGACCTCGCCATGCGCGCCGGCGCGCCCGTCATTGGCTTGAACGATTCCGGCGGCGCGCGCATTCAGGAGGGCGTGATGTCTCTGGCGGGCTACGCGGAAATTTTCCTGCGTAATACGCTCTCCAGCGGCGTGATCCCGCAGATCAGCGCGATCATGGGCCCGTGCGCCGGCGGCGCCGTCTATTCGCCGGCCATCACCGATTTTATTTTCATGACCCGCGACACGTCCTACATGTTCGTCACCGGACCGGACGTCATCAAGACGGTCACGCACGAAGAGGTCACCAAGCAGGAGCTCGGCGGCGCCACGACCCACAACGCCACCAGCGGCGTCGCACATTTCATCTCCCGCGACGATGCCGAATGCCTCGCCATGATCCGCGAGCTTTTCAGTTACCTGCCATCCAATAATCTGGACGAGCCGCCGCGAAAACCCACCCGGGATCCTTGGGACCGCGTCACGCCTTCGCTGAATGCCATGGTCCCGGAAAATCCGCAGCAGCCCTACGACATGAAAGATGTAATTCACGCGCTCGCGGACGATTCGGAATTTTTTGAAGTCCACGAACACTACGCGAAAAATATCGTAGTCGGCTTCGCGCGCTTCGATGGCCGCTCCGTCGGCATCGTCGCGAACCAGCCGGCCTTCCTCGCAGGCGTCCTTGATATCAACGCCTCGGTAAAAGGCGCGCGCTTCGTGCGTTTCTGCGACGCCTTTAATATTCCGTTGATCACCTTCGAAGACGTGCCCGGCTTTCTCCCAGGCACACAGCAGGAATTCGGCGGCATCATCCGCCACGGCGCGAAACTGCTTTTCGCTTTCGCCGAAGCCACCGTTCCCAAAATTACGGTCATCACCCGCAAAGCTTACGGCGGCGCCTATTGCGTCATGGCTTCCAAGCACATTCGCACCGACCTCAATTTCGCCTGGCCCACCGCCGAAATCGCCGTCATGGGCCCCGAAGGCGCCGTCAACATCGTGTATAAACGCGAAATTGACCGCGCCCCTGAGGCCGAACGCGAAAACCTGCGCCAGGAAAAAATCGCCGACTTCCGCGAACGCTTCGCCAACCCCTACGTAGCCGCCGAACGCGGCTACATCGACGCCGTAATCGAGCCGGCCCACACCCGCGCCAGGTTAATCACGGCCTTGCGTTCCCTGGAAAACAAGCGCGACACAAACCCCCGCAAAAAACACGGAAACATCCCGCTATGACCAATTCGCTGGACGGGATCTGCATCGGGATCCTGCTGATTTTCTACCTGTGCACCGTCATGGCTCTGCGCTGGACACCGAAAACAACCACGGTAACTCAGTACGGCCCACCGCCAGGAGTTTCGCCTGCTCTAGCCGCCTATCTCCGCGACAATGGAAAACACGAGAGGGCCTTTGCCGCCGCCCTGGTTTCGCTCGCTTCCAAAGGCTACTTGCGAATCCGGCAGCACGAAGACTGGTTCACTCTGGAAAGATTGCGCGAAGCCGACTCTTCGCTTCCGGCTGAGGAATCCACGATCCTCACAACGCTTTTCTACCCGCCGAGCATCCATACTTACAAGTTCAACTCGCGGGAGTGTACTTGGCTGTCGCAGGCTTACGAAAAATTCGGGAAAACGATGGACGGGATTGCTGAGCCTCAGCTGATGTCCGCGCACTCGTTCGTATGGCTTAGCGGGATAGCCTACTCCGTGCTCGCGCTTGCGTACCTTTTTCACTCCGCGCCGGTTTTTAGTGAAATTGCATCCACGGCGTCGGTCGTGTACCTCGGCATGTTCATCTTTCTCGGCAGCTCGGCCTTCGTTGCTGCGGTCCGAGCCTGGCCACCGACGCTGTGGAAGATCGCGTCGTTTTTCCGCCGTGACGGACGCCCGGCGCGTCCTCTGGATTTCGCCGATTTGCCTCCCATCGTGCTCACAGCGTCGTCCCTGTTGGGTTTTGGCTTTCTCGGCGCACTGACCTCTGCCAGATTCGCGCTGCTGCTGACCAGCCTCTTCTGCGTGAACGTCATATTCAAAACGCTGCTCGAGGCGCCGACCAATGCCGGTCGCGCGCTGCTCGTCAAGCTCGATGGATTTCGTGAATTTCTTGCGCGAGCGGACGCCAGCCGTTTGAACCATGAGAATCAACCCGGCGAGACGCCGGAAACTCTTGAGAAATATATTTCGTACGCAGTGGCGATGGATGTGGAACATGCCTGGGGAGAGGAGTTCACCGAAAACCTGCTCGAGATGCTTCAGTTCGATCTCGCCTACAGCCGAGCCGCTGGAGTGCTGACGGGTCTGCCGGACTTGATGCCGAAAAACGAAGAAGAATTCGGCCAAAACGTGCTGCAGCTGAACATCCCAGGACCCCGCAAGCATCACAAGGCTCCGCAATGAAGTCGCACCTGCACGAGTAGGGTAAGACAATCCCAATGAAAACGCTGGAACGCGAAGTCAACGCCAGGATCGAGAGAAAAGACCTTGTAAGGAGGCGGGTGGGACAGTTTCAAGACGTGGTTGCGTGGTGAGGATGTTGCGTAAGAAGTTGGTGGCTCGTTCGGGATTCGAACCCAAGACCTCCGCGTTATGAGTGCGGCGCTCTAACCATCTGAGCTAACGAGCCTACGCTTGGATATGATATTTGTTCCTTGCCACTTGTTCAAGTTTCTTTAAGCCTTCTGAGCACGCTACTGATCGGGCAAAACGTAGAACGCCATCGTGGTCGATGCGTCGGCATGCCGTTAGATGCTCTGCATTCCTTTGCCGTCCACACCAGCTTCGCTACGGGTCTAAGGAACCGACGTGGTCATGAGATCATGTGGATCCGTTCGGGCCCGGACTTCTAATGATCACCCCCTCAGAAATCGAGGCGCAATTGAAACGCGATCATGCGCGGGGTGCTGTCGCCGCCAAGACCCACGCCGAGGAGTCCAGTAGGCGGCGAAGTGGTGTATGTAAGCGCGCCAAACCCGGTCTGCGTCGCGGGTTTCCCCGGAATTCCTGCGAGCACCATGCTTGGAAGCCCAAAATTCGGATGGTTGAATAAGTTGAAGAATTGTGCGTCGAATCGTAACTTTACATGCTCGGTCAGCGGGAACGACTTCGTCAGATAGAAATCGCTCCAAGTGAAATCGGGACCGCGCAAGGCATTGCGTCCAAGGTTTCCGAATTGGCAGTTCTGTGGAGTGTCGCCTCCCAGGCATGCGCCGGTGCTAGGATCCACCGTCGAAACAAACGCATTCGGATTCAGCCATTGAAGTGTCCCGGGTTGCGTGACACCAGCAATCGGGCCGTGCGCATATAACGGCACGCCGGGGACAGCGCTCGCGAACTGCGGGCCGCTGCCGTTCACGATGCCGTCTCCATTCGCCGAATACGGCGTGCTCAGGACCGAGAACGGAATTCCGCTGTGCCAAAACACCGTGCCGGAAATCTGCCAGGCATTTAGCGCGTATCCTAACGCCGGGTTGCGGACCTTTAGCGGTAATTGGAACACGTACTGCGCGTTCAGGTTGTTGCGGATGTCGTAATCGCACGGGCCGTAATCTCGCGCCAAATCTCCTGGCAGCGGTGAAAGAATGCCTCCCGCCGAAAATTGCAGGAATCCGCCGTTTGAGACCGTGTCCATACAGCGGCTCCAGGTGTAGTTCACCTGTCCGCTGAAACTTTTTCCGATGCGCTTCATCGCCGTCAATTGCAAGCCGTGGTAGTGGCTGTTGGCCCCGGTGGAAAACTGCGTCACTGCTCCGAATCGCGGGTCTGTCGACTGCTGATATGGGAACGGCGCAAAGCAGCCATCGCATACAGTCTGATAGCCATTGACCTGCGTTAGGTACGGTTGATTCACGGCGCGCGTGCCGACGTATTGCGCGCGCACGCTTCCGTTCGCTCCTAGCTCACGTTCGAGGCCCAAGCTCCATTCCATGAAATAGGGTGCATGCAGTTCTCCTTCCGGCACCGCTGCGATAGCGACGGGAGGTAGACAGGTTGCCGGATTCGCGGTCAGCGCGGCGCAGGAGAGCTGGCCTTGCGGAAATCCCGAACTAAACGTCTGGTTCGCCGCCACCGTTGCGTCCACCGCGCTCCCCGGAACTTCCGGTGCAATTGCTGTGCCGCCGACTGTCCCCAGCAGGCCGCCTTGAAAAGTTTTTACGTACGGCGGGTTGACGCCGACCACATCGGCGATGCTTCCTGGCAAAATATCACTGAAAATACCGAAGCCAGCGCGGAGCACGAATTTCGGGTCGAATTGCCACGCAATCGCCGTGCGCGGCTGCAGGATCGCAAGCGGAGTTGAAGAAAACACGTTGCCGAGACCTGCTTGAATCGCCGCGTTGAGGGGCTGATTCACATCATGCGAGACGGAAGAAAACGAACCGCGCAGGCGCGCAATCTGGTTGTGAGGATTGAGTGGGTTGGAATTAAAAGTGTCGCGCAGGCCGAACGTCCAGGTTAGGCTCCGGGAGACTTTCCAGGTGTCCTGCGCATACAGATCCAGATTCAGAAAATTGAACGGCTCGTTCGGCGATTGTGGAAACGTTTTGGTGGTCGTGGACGCTACGCCATAAATGTATTGGGGCAAAGTCGTATAAACGACCGTAGGCACGCTGCCCTCGTCGAAATCGTAATCGTTCAGTCGGAGAATTCGCGTGTTGGTGCCGAACCGTAGCTCGTGCGGCCCATGGCTCCAGGCCAGATTGTCGTTGATGAAAAACCGAGAAGCCCGCCGGCCCTGAATCCAGGTATTGTCTAGGCCTCCGACCGTGGTAAACGGCGCATTCGCTCCGCTACCTTGCAGCACGATCGGAAATGCCGCCAGCGTCTGCGCAAAATTGCTCGGCCCGAAAAGGCTCTCGTACCAGGAAAATGCCGGATTGAAATAATTCACAACGTTCTGCGAAAAGACGTGCGTGTAGCCCGCTGCAAATGAATAAAGCGGTTGCGGAGAAACCGAATCGAATCGTGAATTTATCGGATCGGTGTAAGCGGCCTGCACACCCGTATCCGCCTGAAATCGAAACCACGTCGTATTGTCTTGATTGATGTTGTAATCCACACGCGCGGTCTGCACTTGTTCGTGGTCGTCGCTGGAATGCGAAATGCTCTGGCGATTCGCGCAGCCATTTCCATCATTTGCGACGGCCGGCGTGGCTCCGCCCGCGTCGAACGGACAGCCCAGCACGGCGAGAGGCGTTCCACTCGTATTTCCATACAACGAAAACATCTTCTGGTAGAACGGCACCGATTGCGGCAAAGGCTGGTAGACCGAGCCGGTAACGGAATCCACTCCGCCTATAGGTAGTTGCTGGAGAACGTAATTTTGAAACGCCGCGGTCGGCACGGTTGTGGCCGTCACGATGGGCAGTGCAATCCGAACCCATTCGCTGTCAAAAAAGAAAAATAGTTTGTCGTGGAGGATTGGACCGCCGAGGCTGCCGCCGAAATGATTTACGGTCGAGCGCGGCTTGTGGTTTCCCGGCGTAGCGTTCGTGAAATAGTCAGCGGCGTTGAAGCGCGAGCCGTTCCACAGCTCGTAGAGATTTCCGTGAAATTGATTTGAACCTGATTTCGTAACGTAATTTACCTGCGACGCGCCGTACCGCCCTTGGTCCACGGCATACGAGAGCGTGTTCACCGTCACTTCTGAAATTGAATTCAACCCCAGCACGAGATTCGTCGAAAGCCCGCTATTCAGATTCGTGAGTGGATCGTTGGTTTCCAGGCCGTCCACGATGTAGCCATTCGAGAGAGCCGGCAGCCCATTGAACTCCACGTTGCCGTAGCCGTTTGAACTGCCCACAAAATCGTTGCCGCTGCCCGCTGTATTGATCAATGCACCAGCCGAAAACTGCAGCGGGTAGGTTAAATCACCGCCCGGATTCGGAAGATTTTCCAGCGCCGGTGCATCTAGATTCGTGGAGGTGTTCGGATTCCCGGGATCGATGACCGGAGGCATGGCGCTTACTTCCACGGTCTGTTTCGCCCCCGCAACCTTGAGTACGAAATCAACTGTTTGTTTCTGGCCCAGGCCTGCGGACACCGCATCATTCCGCTGCGGCTCGAATCCAGCTGCCTCCACGTTGATTGAGTAAGTGCCCGGCTTTAACTGTGGAAAATTGAACCTGCCCACATCGTCTGTGTGGACGCTACGTCGTGCGTCGCTCTCGCGACTCGTGATAGTGACTGTAGCGCCCGGAACACCTGCTCTGGTCACATCAGTTACTTGGCCCACGATGGCACTGGTGGTTTCTCCTTGCGCGAAAGACTCTGCGGGAAACAAAAAGAGGCAAACGACCGCGAAGGTCACTCTGTAAATCATGATTCGCACCAATATTCGCGCCGTGAATTCGGCGCTCCTTAGTCGAGACCCTGTTGACAATTCTGGCGGCGTTGAAGTACTCATTCCTCGCCGAGCGCAATTATATTAACCGCGGTTAAGTACAAAAGTACACTCTAATGAACAGGAGCACAGGCGACAAGAACACCGGCCGTAGTCAAAGGGGCTCTTAGAAGTTCTGGTGAATCGTCGACCAGATCTGCAGCAGCGGTATCGGGTGGTGATCGATGGATCGAAAGCACTGCGCGCCGGTATGGAACGGGTTTACGGTGAACAAGTGGAAGTGCAGCGTTGCCAGGTTCACAAGCGTCGGAATGTAAGGGAGTACCTGCCGGAGAACTGCCAGAAAGACTACGATCGGCGAATGCGCAATGCGTACGCGATGAATAACTACGCGGAAGCCAAGCAGTTGGGGGTTGAATCGGGCGCGTGTGACGCCGCGTTCGACCGGGGTAAGGCCCGCGTTATTTGCGCTCTAAACATCTGCTACAATCCCACCAATACACGGGGGTGGTTATGAAAAGTTTAGCAGTTCTGCTTCTCGTCCTGTTGCTACCGAACATTGGCTCCGCTCAAAAAACAACAACTTCCTATCAAGTTGGTAGTGCCTTGGTCGAAAGTTGTAAAGATTATCCAGTCATCAACAAAACCTCGCTGCCCGAAGAATTGCCGAAAGTAGAAGTCAAAATCGGATTTTGCGAGGGTTATATCGAAGCCCACGCTGAAGCTCTCACTTATGAAGGAAAAGCTTGTATCGAAGCAGATATCGCTCCCGCCGAATTGATAGCAGTCGTGAACAAATATTTAGCAGATCATCCGGAATTGTGGAATAGAGGAGCGTCGTGGTTAGTTCGAAACGCCCTAATTCAAGCATTTCCGTGTTCGAAATAGCGTCGGCGTCATTGGCAATCAAGACGGGTGATCATCAAGTCCGAGATCACCGTTGGGCCTGGATAAGCAATTGAGGAGGACAGACGTCACAGCCCTCGAATTGTTCCGGCTGAAAGGCGGCGAGAGGAGCGGGCTCGCTGGCCGAAGCACTCATCGGTATCGATATCCTGCTTTGAGCTCGCACCGATAGTCCTTTACTTGATTTTTTTCCACCCGGACGTTGCAATCGGCCCAGCTGAGGACCGGAGTCGGCCCCAACGGAAAGACAATGCGAGATCCGTTCATTTCAGCTTCGATACTCGGGCCTTCCGCTTTAGCCGGCAAAGTGAAATTCATCGCTCGGCCGAAAATCACAGGGGAAGACTCGCGAACAATATCGCCGACCTGGGTGCGAGATACGTCGGCCTGCAGAAGAAAAGTGGCTGTATCGGACCAATTACGAATGAACACCTTAATGTTGTGCCCGCCGAGGGAAAACCCATCGGTATCAATCCGAGTGAAAGGACATGGCCCCGCGATGCAGGTCACCCTTGCATTGCGGAATACGTTGCCTTCGCCGGCGTCGAGAGAGGCAGCGCCCACCTGCGCCTTCCATTTTCCGTCGGGCGAGCACGGCGAATGTCGGTGGCAGGGAACATTCCCCGTATTCTCTACTTGAAAAACTTTCACTGCGCTTCCAACGTGATCGGTTGTTGTCGTCTCGGTGGAATATCTCACTAAGACATTCCCAACCGCGACCGCCGCTGCATTGAGTCCCGCTTCCGCTTCCCCGTGAAGTGGCGCCATACGAATGACATACAGATTGTCACTGATGACTTCCTTCAAGGTCAGGGGTTGATAGTCAGGATGCCGAAACGTGAGCGAGATCGGTTGCCCCCGGCGCGATCCCGGACGCAAATTTAGCGTGAAGGCACCGGAAAAATCAGACTTGGATTCAAGGACGGCGAATCCGTCGCTCGCACTTACCTCCACATCCGCGATGGGCGATTGATTTCTAGGGTCGGCATTTTGTTTGACAACGGCACCCCTTAACACGATCGATCGGTGCCGCCTGTATAGCCGCAGCGTAATAAGTGTCGCAGCTAGAAATCCACCGAGACCTATAATCACAGCAGACCAAATGGCGATTTTTCGCCAGGATGTCGCGGTCATTTCCCTTTCAACTTAGCTCTCCTGCAGACTCAAATCAAGGTGGATACGGCTCACGATCGGCGCGCCTGCTCTCACGATCGAGTTGGTCCATTCGAAACAAGCCCTTCGCCCCACTTCATCAGTGCCTTCTCAATGCCAAAGGCGTTTATAATTATGCGGATGAACTATATCGGGAAGGGCGGGGTATCGCGCCGTGAATTGTTGAAGAAGATCGCCAGCGCAGGAGCTTGTGCTCCATTCGCGCACTGGAGCGCTCTGGCTGAACCACCCGCGTTGCAAAAACGGACTACTGAGTCGGCTGTGGCTCCTGCCAACCCGCCTTTCTCCAGCGCCGACGACGCATTTCTCGAAGAACTGGAGAAGGCCAATTTCCAATATTTTTGGGGGCAGGCGCATCCGGAAACCGGCATCGTGCAGGACCGATGTCATGCACGCAGCCCCGTTACAAGCGATCTGGGAAGCATTGCGGCGACCGGCTTCGGGCTGACCGCTCTTTGCATTGGAGAAAAACGCGGGTTTGTGTCGCGCCCTGAGGCTCAGTCGCGCGTCCTGAATACGTTGCGCTTTTTATGGAAAAAATTGCCCAACCATCGGGGATTCTTCTACCACTTTGGCAATATAAATACGGGCGAAAGAATATGGGATTCAGAAGCTTCCTCCGTCGACACCGCCATCCTGCTCTGCGGAGTTATGACTTGCAAGGAACATTTCATACATTCCGAGATCAGCGAGTTGGCTCTTGAAATCTTTAACCGGGTTGACTGGAACTGGCTTTCCGAAGACACGCCTATACTCCCGCACGGATGGACGCCCGAAACTGGCTTTCTGCAATACCGCTGGGGCGACTACAGCGAAATGATGATGATGTACCTGCTGGGACTCGGCTCCGCTATGCATCCGCTGCCCGCCGAAGCATGGAACACTTGGAAGCGAACGATATTCGAATACGACGGCATTCGTTACATCGGATCGTTCGCACCTCTGTTCATACATCAGTATTCGCAGGCTTGGTTTGATTTCCGTGGCAAGCGTGACCGGCACGCAGACTATTTTCAGAATTCAATTCTAGCGACTGACGTCCACCGCCGTTTTTGCCTCGATTTGGGAACACAGTTCCCCGACTATAGTGATGATCTATGGGGAATTACAGCCTCGGATTCGGTGAAAGGCTATGTAGTGTGGGGTGGACCCCCTGCGACAGGACCGATCGATGGCACCGTAGTTCCTTGTGCGGCAGGAGGGTCGCTACCCTTTCTGCCGGCAGCAGCCGTGCGTGTCTTGCGAACGATGAAGGATCGATATGGGAAAAACGCTTGGACCCAATACGGGTTTGTGGATGCATTCAACCCACTGAATAACTGGTACGACATCGATGTGGTCGGGATTGACACAGGAATCACCATGGTGATGGCGGAGAACGCGCGCACGTCCTTCGTGTGGGATACCTTTATGAAGAACCCTGAGGCTCGACACGGCATGGAACGCGCTGAATTCAAGGCCTATCTGCCTTCACCGACCCAGCAAACTGAACAAGTGCCTGCCCCAGCTTTGCAAACGCGTGCACGGAGCTGACTCCTTATCGAACCTCTATGACCGCAGTCCCTAGCGTGGTTAATTCATCAGGAGCTGAAATCGTAGCGCAGATGGGTTGTTGCTCTCGCAGCCTAGGGGCCGCATATTGTTCGGGACGTTTGTGTAGGTTTGTCGTGCCGCTCTTTGCTCGGTGAACTGTTTTTCGAGATAGCTCCGCCCAGTCCTTCCCAGTGTGTGTCGTCGAACAGCCCGAACCGCCTAAGAAGAATTGCAGAGCGAGGCAGCCTGGGCGAGATCTTGAAAGGGCCAGCCGCTGGCCGATGAAGTCGGATACAACGACCTGTTTTCGCGAATGACGGGATCAGGTCATTAGGGTCAATCAGGTTTATCGGAGTCGCGGTTGGTACTGTACTCATTGTCTTTGTCGGCGTTTGGTTTCTTCCTTGACCAGCTGTTCGACATTACCCACCGCCTGATCCTCTAGAGCCATTGTGCGTTCAACCGCGTGGACATCACTTACGACTTGATCCCGAACGCTTTGCTCAGCCAGCTCGGTAAGCGTTCCGGTTTTGGGGACGATTGCATATACGAGCGTGCATCCTAAAACGTCTGCCACACGACGCAGGCTACCTAAAGTGATACGGTCGTCTCTTTCGGCATCCTCGAATTGCTGGATGAGTGACTTCGTCCGTGCCAGCTTTCTCGCAACATCCTTCATGCTCAAACCCAATGATTCACGAATCGCGCGAAGCCATCCATGCTCAGGCCGAGATCCTTGACGCACGTTCCCAAACGCCGCTAGAGAGCGGTCCAGTTGATGTAATCTTAGATCCTTGAATTGCCTGTCCACGGAAATCTCCTAATCCGATAGTGTATAGCTATAGCTTTACACTTAGCCGTTTCATGTATAGCTATTACTATACTCTAGATTGTCAATCGTATAGATATAGCTCTACGTATGCAAGCTACTTCTGCCCACGGGTTGCTACGGGGATCGTACCAATTCGAACCCGTCAGTGCCGCTGCAGGACGGTGCCACGCCGCATCGTTACCCGTCGCGTGACGATGGGTTGCGCGGTGATTCCGGTTCAAATCCCCAGAATTGGCAGGATCAAATTACTGCGCGGCAGTTGCGTTGGGCGGTAGATGCTCTTCGAGATAGCGCAGCAGCAAGCTGTAAAGATGCAGCGTGGTTCCGGAACCTTCGTTGATCGAATGCGTGCGATTGGGGTACTCCATAAAGTCCACGGGCTTATCGAGCTCGATCAGGCGATTGAGCAGAAGCTCGGTGCCGGCATAGTGCACGTTGTCGTCGCCCGAGCCATGCACCACGAGCAAGTGGCCGCGCAAACCGTCGGCGAAGTTCACAGCAGAGCTACTGCGGTAACCTTCGACGTTCTGCAGCGGCAAGCCCATATAGCGTTCCTGGTAAATCGTGTCGTAGAGACGCAGATCGGCGACCGGCGCGACTGCCATTCCCACTTGGTAAAGATCCGCAGAGCGAAACATAAGATTCAACGTGCTGGAACCTCCGCCGCTCCAACCCCACACGGCGACGCGCGATGAATCCGCGAAGAGATGCGATTGCAGAAACACTTTCAGCGCGGCGCTCTGATCATGAACGATCACGGGATGAATTGCGCCGTAGACAACTTTTCGCCAGGCGCGCCCTTTCGGTGCCGGCGTGCCGCGATTGTCAAAGCTGACGACGATGTAACCGGCCTGCGCGACGGCGCGATTGTACTCGTTGTTCCAGGCGCCCCATGCGTCCAGCACGGTCTGCGCGGCAGGTTCGCCATACACGTAAACGAGCACGGGATATTTCTTCGCGGGATCGAAATGCGGAGGCTTCAACATCCAGGCGTCGAGGGCGATGCCGTCGCCGATATCCACGTTGAAGAATTCCGTGGGCGAGGCGACGAGCGGAGCGGCACTCGCACGCAAGGCCGCGTTATCCTCGAGGACGCGGGCGGAGCTGTGCGCGGGAAGTTCCACAAGATCGGTTACCGGCGTGAGGTTAGCGCGCGAATAAGTGTGAAAAGCCCAGTGCGCGTCGGGCGACATGTCGTAATGGTGCGTGCCCGGCGCAGCGGTGGGACTGACGCGCTGCGCACTTTTCGAACCGTCTAGCAGAATACGATATAGATAGCGCTGCGTGGCATTTTGCGGAGAGGCCATGAAATAGAGCCAGCTACCTTTTTCATCCACGCCGGAGATTCCGATCACGTCGTAGGCGCCCGGTGTGATGAGCTCGACGCGCTTTCCGTCGCGGGAGACGAGATAAGCGTGGCGCCAACCGTCGCGCTCGCTCAACCACAAAAATTCCTGGCCATCGTGGAGCCAGTGAATTTCGTCCATCACGTCGACCCAGGCCGAGTCCTGATCGCGGAAAATCTGGCGGACTTGGCCGGTGGAGGCATCGGCAAGCAACACGTCATTGGTATTCTGCAGGCGATTCAAATGCTCGATCGCGAGTTCGCTGGAATTCCCGGCCCATTCCAGGCGCGCAATATAATTTTCCCGGGGATCGCCGGGGATTTGCATCCACTGCGGGTCTCCGCCATCCACGCTGACGACACCGGCGCGGACGGCTGAATTCGTGGTGCCGGGAATGGGATACGGAATATTCAGCACCGAGGGATACACACCCAGGCCGGGATAAGGAAAGCCGGTCACGATTTCTTTGGGCGCACCGAGATTGTAGAGCAGCTTGAAAACTCCCACCCCGCCAGAGTCGAATTGCCAATAGGCGATGCGTCGACCGTCGGGACTCCAGCGGAAGGCGTCGCGAAGATCCAGTTCTTCTTCGTAAACCCAGTCCGATGTTCCATTGATGATGGTTTGCGAGCCGTCGCGGGTGAGTTGGGTAATGCGTCCGGTGGAAACGTCCTCAGCGTAAATATTATTGGCACGGACGTATGCGACCTTTGAACCGTCTGGCGAGAACTTGGCGAACATCAACGAAGATGCGGGGGCGTCGCCGCCAAGTTTGCGCAACGCGCCAGATTGCAGCTCCAACACCCAGTAGTCTCCGCGAGTGTGCTGCCGCCAGACGGGTGCGGAATTGGTATAGAGAAGCAGACAAGCCTTGTCCTTGGACCAGGCGTAGTTTTCAATTGCGAGCGGAACCTTTGAGCCCGAAGGTATTAGTTTCGCGGCGGAGACGAGAACTTCGCGTTCTCCGGTGGCCGTCTGATAGCGGACGATATCTCGCGCGTCTTTGACGGCTGAGGATGGTTCCACCGTGGTGTAGAAGACACCATCGTCCAGCCAGCGCGCTGGACCGAAGTGCTTGACCTGAAAATCCGGCGACGCATACATGCGATGAAGCAGCTGGTCTGATTCCTGCGATACCTGCGCCTGCAGGGGAGCGGTGGCGAGGCTCGCAGTCAAGAGCAGAGCGAGAGCCAGCAGAAGTCTTTGCAGTAAAACGCGCGCGGCAAAAACGGATGGTATTGAAACTTCGAGATCCATGCAGTCTCCCAGGTAGGCTGGAGTGGTCCAGCAAGGTTTTTCTGAAACCGTACGATGCAAGGCTAATTGTTCATCAATGGAAATTGCTCTCGCGAATCTCCCGGCCATTTGTCGGCTGAATGGGGCGAGCATTGGTCGGATAAAGCTTTGCAAACGCCGCGATCTGAGCGGGAGAGGCTTCGATGGGAGTTTTCATGACGAACCAGCGGATGCCCTCCTTGCAGGCGGGAATGGTGAGCGAGCCGTCGAACACATAATAATTCTGATCGGCGGGCAACAGGTCGGCAGCGTTGATGACCACCTTTTTCAGTTCTACTTCTTTTCCTGCTTCGCGCGGAATGTGGCTCCACAGGTCGCGCAGCATGGCGTTTTCGGCGCCGCTCTTGATGAAGACGGCGACCACGGCGGCGCGGCCGGCCGCAGTGTCCATGTGGACGAAATGCAACTCCATGTCGTACTTCTGGCCGTTGATTTCGTTTTCGCTGACATGGTGAAAATGGAATTGGACCAGAGGCAGCGCGGTTCCATTGACGGTGAT
>DATNLN010000152.1:0-9605 GCA_035602855.1 Candidatus Acidiferrales bacterium | reverse complement strand
TGCATGCGAATTCCATTCGTTTCGATGAAGCGGTGTTTGAGTTCAACCATCATGCAGCCAATCGGCGACTGGGGCTCCGCCACGAGTGGCGCACATCTTAGGATGCGGGCGAAGGCAAGTCAACGAAGACACGCTGGATGTCAAACCAAATGTTTTGTCGCCTCCGGACGTGCCGCCACCGCAATTCAAGACGAACAGAAGAACCGCCAGCAAGAACTCTTTGTGTAAGTATCGTTTGCCCACCGCAGCAGCCTCCCAGCGTTTTGCGGAGGCCGTAATATTACGGCGGGCAACAGGCAGTCAAGGTACTGATCAATAGACAGTTCTAACGTTTGGACATTGCCAAACGCCGCAGGCCCAGAATTGCGGCACGGCCCTCTTTACAGCGGTGGACGCACGCCGTATGCTGTGCCGCAGGCTTCGGTGTTGTGCGCATTTGCGCGCGTTCGTGTGTGTCTGGAGGGGTTTGATGATTCTGGCATTGGTTGCCATTGTTGTGCTGCTGGGGCTGTTCGTTATTGGAATGTACAACCAGTTGGTGCGGCTGAAGGTGCAGTGCGACAACGCGTGGTCTGACATTGATGTACAGCTGAAACGCCGCTACGACCTGATTCCCAACCTGGTGGAAACCGTGAAGGGCTACGCCGCGCATGAGAAAGGCACGCTGGAAGGCGTGGTGGCGGCGCGCAATCAGGCGATGAACACGCAAGGGCCTGCCGCAAAGGCTGAAGCGGAAGGCGTGCTGACTGCCGCGCTGCGGCAGGTGTTCGCGCTGGCGGAAGCGTATCCGCAGTTGAAAGCGGTAGAAAGTTTCACGCAGCTGCAACAGTCGTTGAGCCAGATTGAGGACAGCGTGCAGAACGCTCGGCGCTACTACAATGCCGTGGTGCGCGATCTGAACACGAAAATTGTGCAGTTCCCTTCCAACATCATCGCGGGAATGTTCAACATCACGCCGCGGCAATTTTTTGAGATCAGCGCGCCGGCCGAGCGCGATGTGCCGAAAGTCAGTTTCGGCGCAGCTACGTAGCCGCCGCGCGCCGCGAGATGATTAGCTCCCGCCTCCGTTGCGTCATTGTCGTATTTCTGCTGGCGCTTTTTAGCGCGTTGGCGGCGTACGCGCGCACGCTGGTGTTCAACCACTTCGACGCGCAGATTCAGGTGCGCGCCGACGGCACGATTGACGTCACCGAAGTGATGGAGGCGCAATTCACCGGTTCCTGGCAGGGCATTTACCGCAGCATTCCTGTGGAATACACCGACGATGCAGGATTGAACTACACGCTGCTGCTGGATGAAGTCAGCGCCACGGATCGCGACGGCCAGAAACTGAAGCTGGAACAGGACCGCGAAGGCCGCTATATCAAATTTAAAATATACATGCCCGAAGCGGAAGATGCGACGCGCACGATTCTGTTGCATTATCGCGTGCTGGATGCGGTGCGATTTTTTCGGGACCACGACGAGCTCTACTGGAACGTGACGGGCAACGAATGGCAAGACCCGGTCGAGTTGGTGACGGCGCACATCGAGTTGCCCCCGGGCGTCACCGGACTGCACGCCATTGCATACACCGGGGTGACTGGATCGCACGCCGAGGATGCGCGCGTTGAAATTAGCGGCAACACCGTGGACATTCGCAGCACGCGACGGCTCGGCTATCGCCAGGGGCTGACGGCGGTGGCGGGATTCGACAAGGGATTCGTGCACGCGCCGTCCCGATCCATGCAGTTGATGCGCTTCTTGAAAAGTAACTCGCCGCTGCTGATCCCGCTGATTGCGTTTTTTGTGATGCTGTGGCTGTGGTGGACGCGCGGACGCGACCCGCTACGCCAGGCGATTTCCGTGCAGTATGAGCCGCCGGACAAATTGACACCGGGAGAATGCGGCACGCTGGTGGATAACGAAGCCGCAATGCGCGACATCACCGCGACGCTGGTGGATTTGGCAGTGAAAGGTTACCTCACCATCGAACAAAAAGAGGAAAGCCACCTGCTGGGTCTAACGCACAGCAAGGATTACATTCTTCATATGAAGAAGCCGCCGGCGGAATGGACTGCGGCGCGTTCGCACGAGCAGGAAATGCTTGCGGCGCTGTTTGACGACGGCGCGAGCCCGGACGTGGCGCTTTCGGATTTGCAGAATCATTTCTACACGCACTTGCCGGCGATTCGCGACCGCATTTTCGGCGCGCTGATGAAGGATGGCTATTATTTGCATCGGCCGGACACCGTGAGACAGGGCTACTTTGGCGCGGGATTGGTGATTGGCGGGCTGCTGGTGTTCGGAGGAGTGGGATATTTCCAAAACGCCACGGGAATTGCGACAGGCAGCTGGATTTTAGCGGGAATAGCGAGCGGCTTGGTGATCTGTATATTTGGCTGGTTTATGTCTGCGCGAACGATTGCGGGCGCGCGGGCGCTGGAAAAAGTTCTCGGTTTCGAAGAATTCCTGGGCCGCGTGGAAAAGGATCAAATGGAACGCTTGGAGAAAACACCGGAACTTTTTGAAAAGTATCTGCCGTACGCGATGGCTCTGAAGGTTGAGAAAAAATGGGTGCAGGCGTTTTCCGGGATCGCCTTGCAGCCGCCGCAGTGGTACCAGGGCTACTACGGCGGCAACTTCACGGCCTTTTATCTGGTGAACGACCTTAATATGATGTCCATGCAAGCGAGCAGCGTGATGGCATCGGCTCCGCGCAGCTCCGGCGGTTCAGGATTCGGCGGCGGAGGCGGCTCAGGCGGCGGATTCGGCGGCGGTGGTGGCGGCGGATTCTAGATTTATTTCTGCGTGGCTTGCTGCGCGTGCTTTGTCGCGCGGGCGGAGCTTCTCCATTTGCGGATCCAGCCATGTTCGCGAATCCCCTCTTCTTCCATCCGGGAAGTCCAGGCGCCCAGCAGGCTGGCACGATTGAAGTAGCCGACCATCTGCTGCGGATTTTGGCGGCCGACGACGGGCAGGCGGCCGATATCATGCTGCAACATGCGGACCATCGCGTCGTGTGCGAGCTCATCAGCGTAGGCAACGATCGGCGGCTGCGATCCTGCGTCAAGAACCGTCATTGTCCCTTGCGGATCTTGTTCGAGCGCGCGTAATAAATCGCTCTGCGTCACCACGCCGACGAGATTGCCTGCTGGCGAGACGATCGGCAATCCTTGCGTCAGGTTGTAAGCCCGCTCGCCGCGGCCCATGCGCTGGGCCAATTCCGATACGGTCATTTCCTGCGCGATTGGATTTACGTCTTTGCGCATCAATTCGCCTACGCGCACGGCTTTCAGCACTTCGGTTTCGCTTTCACCGGGTACGGGCATGCCACGCTTGGCAAATTTTTGGGTCATGATCGAATTCGGCAGCATCGTGTAGGCCACCGCGTCCGCCAGCACGCATACCAGCAGCACCGGCAGCACGGCGTGAAAATCCCGCGTGGTCTCAAAGGCGCAGAACATGAACGTGAAAGTGGCGCGGGACGACGCAGCGAGCAGCGCACCCATTCCCGCCACGGCAAATGCCTCCGGCGAAAGGTGCGCGCCCGGGATCACGCGATTCACGATCAAGGCAAAAGAGCTGCCGATTGCGGCGCTGATCATGAACATCGGCGCGAGTGTGCCGCCCGAGGTGCCCGAACCGAGCGACAGCAGAACTACAAACGCTTTTAGGAACAGCAGCAACAGCACCACGCCCAGCACCAGGTGGTTGTTCAGGACGTCTTCAATCGTGTCGTAGCCCGAGCCTAGCACGCGCGGAAAGCAAAAGCCCACGATGCCCAGGCCGAGCGCTCCAAGGGCGGGATGCAGAAAATTCGGGACGATTTTCAGGTGGTCGAAAAATTCTTCCAGTTTTTCCAGGATGCGCGTGAACGCGACGGCCGCGAATCCACACACCAAGCCGAGCGCGACATAATACGGAAGGCCGGGCAGAAAGTTGTAATCCACCGTGCCGATTTCAAACATCGCGCCGCCGCCGAATAACAGGCGCCGGACGCCGACCGCCATGGTGCAGGCGATCACCACTGGAATAAAGGAGCGCGTGCGAAATTCGAAGAGGAGCAACTCCAGCGCGAGCAACACGCCGGTAATTGGCGCGTTAAAAGTGGCCGCCAGTCCCGCACCGCCGCCGCACGCCAGCATTACCTTACGTTCGGCCGCGGTGGTGGAAATAAATTGGCCAATCAGCGAGCCGAATGCGCCGCCGGTTTGAATGATGGGGCCTTCGGCGCCGAACGGGCCGCCCGAGCCGATGCCGATCGCCGCCGACAGCGGCTTGAGAAACGCGACTTTGGCTTCGATACGGCTGCGCGAAGTGAGCACTGCCTCCATCGCTTCGGGAATTCCGTGCCCACGAATTTTTTCCGAGCCGTATTTGGCCAGCAAGCCGATCAGCACCCCGCCTACGACTGGAACCAGAATCATCCACCAACCGAGCGGCGAATGCCGCGGGCTGCGAAATTGAAATGACCATACGTGATAGAACGCCAGATTGGTGAACAGGCCGATCAGGCTGTACAGAGCGTAAGCGATGAACGCGGTGAGAACGCCGATGCCCGCGGCGAGGAGCGATACTAAGGGAAGGCGGTAAACGGCTCGTTGCGGCGGGTCCTTGCGCGGGACTTTGCGGGGTTCTTTTTGGGCGGGCGAGTTCACGAGACTTTGCTCCCATCAGGTCGTTTGCGGCAACTGTGAGGCGCATTCGCGCGGCGTATTTTCCGTTTCAGTTTCGGACGACGTTTGTTTCTGTGCTTTTTGCGCGGGGTGCTTGGTTTCGCGCGGACGATTGTGGTGTCCGGATCGATCGCGGCCGTCAGCGCCGTGAGCAGCCTGGGCCGCGCGGATTGCAATTCCTTGCGGTGCGGGCGCGTCAATCGTTGCAGCAGCGTTTCTCCGCGGGGTGAGAGAGTAAGTACCACTTCGCGGCGGTCCGCCGCGCTGCGCGCGCGCCGCAGTAGGCCTTTCGCTTGCAGGCGATTCGCAAGTTCCACCGCGCTGTGATGTTGAATCAAGAGACGCTCGGCCAGCACGCCGATGGTTGCGACGCGGTGCGCGGGCAGGCCTTTGATTGCTAGCAGAGCCTGATGCTGCTGCGGCTCGACGCCCGCGGCGTGCACCAGGCGTTCGCTGAAATGCAGGAAGCGGCGAATTTCGAAGCGGAAGTCCGCGAGCGCCCGGTAATCAACGGTCCGCAGCGACGGCGTTCTCATATGAGCGACATTATATCGTATTACGATACTTATGTGTGAGCGGTAATGGCGAGGGTGTGTTCCATCGGAAGGGCAATCGTTACAGCTGTTTGCGGAAGGCCTTTTGCGTTTTTACGTGCGCGTAGCCGTGGCGTTCGTAGAACGCGTGCGCGCGATCGCGGATTACGTTCGAGCGCAGACCGATGGCGTGGCAGCCATTTTCGCGCGCCCATTCTTCCGCGCGGGCCAGCAGACGCTCGCCGACACGCTGCGAACGGCAGCGTTCATCCACCACCAGGCCGCTAACCTCGGCGCGCGCGTCAGCTTCCACGGTGCGATAGACGAAGACGGCGATCCAGCCGGCGATCTCGCCGGTTTCCAGTTCCGCCACAAACACCGCGGCCTCGGCTGAGCCTTTCATGCCCTGCAGGCGCTTAGCAATTTCTTGTGGCGTGGAAGGATAACTCAGCTGGCCGGCCAATTCGGCGATGGGCGCGTGGTCGAGCGGATGCGCGGGGCGAATTTTCCCGGCGAACGCGCTGGACGCGCGCTTCATTCGTTGCGCCTCTTGTTCATTGCAAAGCCTTCTTCAGCACGGCAATCTGCCCGGCGTGATACAGATCATGTTGGACCGCGCCGTGCAACATTACATACAACGAATGATCTTTGCCCGGAGCGATTTCGTCCAGCTTGTCCTCCGGAAGGTTTCGCACGGCGGCGCGAAATCGGGCGCGGCAATCCCGCAAATGCGCGAGCGAGCGTTGCCAGGTGATTTCCGTCGTCTCCCAGACGGGCGGCCAATCCATTTCGGTGCTGACTTCGACCGTCGTACCTTCGGCGCGTTGCCGCACGATCGAGTTCCATGCGGCGATGTGATTTACTAACTCCCAGATGGAATGCGCGCCGCGTACGGGATGCTTCGCGGCATCCGCGGCGGATATTCCGTCGAGGAGAGATTCAAGAGACGGGCCGTGCCAGGCGTCGCCCGCGAATGCGCGGTCCATTTGATCTACGATGCGATTGATTTCGCTCATTCATGTCTCCCCTGGAAAAGCGTAAGACAGTGCGACGCGCTGCGCAAGCTGAACCGGCGCCCACCACTTTTTATTCAGCGGAGAGTTTCTGCGCTTCCGGCAGCATCGCCGCGTCCGCTTAGAAGAGTTTGTCGGAATCAAGCAGGATGGTGACCGGGCCGTCGTTCACGATCTCGACCGACATGTGCGCCTGAAAAACTCCGGTTGCGATGCGCAATCCGAATGCTCGCAACGCACCCACAAATTCTTCATACAGCGGTTTTCCTTGCTCGGGCGGCGCAGCTTGAATGAAGCTTGGCCGGCGCTGGCCGCGCGCGTCGCCATACAACGTGAATTGCGAGACGGCCAGGACGGCGCCGCCCAACTCCAGCAGCGACCGATTCATTTTTCCTTGCTCGTCGCTGAAGATGCGCAGGTTCACGATCTTCTCGGCCAGGGACGCGGCGGTGGCTGCCGTGTCCTCGCGGCCGACGGCGACCAGGACCGCGAGCCCCGGGCCAATTTCGCCCGTGACGTTGCCGTCCACCAACACTCGCGCGCGAGTTACGCGCTGCAGCACGGCGCGCATAGGTGGTCGCGTACCTCCGCGATAATTTTGTCGTCGGCTTCGGCGTTCGGATCTTTTGCCGCGGCTACTGGTTGCTGCGCCCGGATCGCAGCCCAGCTGCCTGCCGTCGCACAAATCGCCGCAACGGCAAAAACGGAAACGCTCCGCGATTTCATGTGACTCGCCCCTTTTGATTTACCCCGGATCGGCGTGGTCAAAGACCGATGATTCTATGCGCTGCACAGCTCAAAAACAATGCACCGGAAATTGCGATTACTGGACGCGGCCGGACGCCAGTAACGTTTCGCTGCTGCCGTTCTCCGCGCGACGAAAGTGTGCTAGAAACGGAAGCGCTGCTGGCGAAAGGCGGAAGATTGAAACTGGCACTGATCGGAACGCATGGAGTGGGCAAGACGACTCTGGCGTATGAAATCTGTTCGCTGCTGAAGAAAGCCCACCACAACGTGGAGCTGGTGACCGAAGTGGCGCGGCAATCGCCATTTCCGGTAAACGCCGCGACGACCATCGAGGGCCAGCTGTGGATTCTGCACGCGCAGATTGCCGCCGAACTAGACGCGGCCCGGCGCGCGCCACACGTGATTACCGATCGCGCCGTGCTCGATAATTATTGTTACCTGGTGAATAAATTCGAGCGGCAGCCGCAACTGGAATCCTGGCTGGCGTGGTGGATGGATACTTATTCGATTCTGATCGGCGTGCCGCCCATCGAAGCGGAAATTCCCTCGGACGGATTTCGCTCGGAGGATCGCGCGTTCCAGCAGCGCATCCATAGCCAGCTGATCGGATTGCTGGCGTCGGCTCCGTTCAATAATTTGCGCACGCCGGTTTTGTGGCTCGATCCGGCCGAGCGGCGCGGCTGGGCCGAATACATTTTCGCGGCGGCTGCACCTTTTCTTGCCCCATCGGCCATCGCGGGCGAGGGCGCAGCGCACTGACGCGTGGTGCCCCAAGCATGAAAGTTCCCTCCCCTGCATCTCCGCCGGCTTCGATGTCTACAGCGCAAAGTTGGCTTACGCGGGGCGTGCTGGGCATCGGCTTGTCCAGCTTGTTGTCCGATTGGGGACACGAAGCTGCCAGTGCGATTCTGCCCGCGTTTCTGGCGAGTCTGGGCGCGCCCATGTTTGCGCTAGGCGTGATCGAGGGAGTTTCGGACGGCCTTTCCAGCTTCGCGAAATTGGCTGGTGGATGGATTGCGGACCGCCCGAAATTGCGCAAGCCCACTGCGATTTTCGGCTACGCCGCAACGGGACTTGCCACGTTTGCTTTCGCATTCGCGCAAAGTTGGCCGGCAATTCTTTGGATGCGGGCACTGGGATGGACGGCGCGAGGCAGCCGAGGACCCTCGAAGGACACTTTGCTCGCCGATGCGGTTTCGCCGCAGCAAGAAGGCCGCGCATTCGGATTCGAGCGCGCGATGGATACGACCGGGGCGGTGCTCGGTCCGTTGTGTGCAACGGCGCTGCTTGCTTGGTTAGGACCGCGCGGTGTGTTGCGCTGGACTTTGCTTCCCGGCCTTGCCGCGGCAGTCGCATTCGCACTGCTGGTGCCACCGGGACGCCCGGATGACAGCCATCGCGCTCCGAGCTTCATTTCCAGTTTCGCGCAGCTGCCGAAGATCTATTGGTATTATCTGGCGGGAGTTTTCGCGCACGGCATCGGCGATTTCGCACCCACTCTACTGATTTTATGCGCCAGCCAGATTTTGACACCGCAATTGGGATTTCTACGGGCTTCCACCGTCGCGGTCGCGCTCTATACTTTTTATAATTTTGTGAACGCTGCGGCGTCCTATCCCGCTGGTGCGCTCGCCGATCGCGTCAGCAAACGCGCCGTTCTGGCCGTGGGATACCTCTTCGCGGCGATCGCCTTTGCGGGATTCATTTTCCAGCCGTCGACGATTCCGATGCTCGCGGTTTTATTTGGGCTGACGGGAATTCACGGCGCGGTGAAACAAGCGGTGGAAAAATCGCTGGCAACAGAATTACTGCCGAAGGCGAACCGGGGATCGGGTTTCGGGGTGCTAGCGACGGTGAATGGGTTCGGGGATTTGGTATCCAGCGTGGTGGTCGGCATGCTGTGGTCCGGCGTCGGCGTAAAGGCGGGCTTTCTTTACGCAGGATTTTTCACGTTGCTCGGCGCGATTTTGATTTATTTCTATACCGGGCAGGGCCGCGCTGCAAACGCTTGACCCGGGTTGCAGATTTGCCGGCACGCCTGGCGCGCGGCGCGGGTTGGCATTGCGGGCAGAAATGGCTGCTGCGTCCGGCGACAATGATGCGGCGAATAATCGTAGCGCAGCGAGCACACTTCTTGCCGTCGCGCTGATAGGCGCGATGCTTTTGCTGAAATTCTCCGCGATCACCATCCAGATCCACATAATCGGAAATGGAGGAGCCGCGCAGGCGGATTGCTTCGCGCAAAATGTGCTGTACGGCGCGATGCAAGCGGCGTAGTTCGTCGTCTCTCAGCTGAGTGCCGATTCTTTCTGGATGGATTTTCGCGCGCCACAGGCTTTCATCGGCATAGATATTGCCAATTCCGCGCACCACGGCCTGGTTGAGCAGGACTGCCTTGATGCGCGATTTGCGCGCTTGAATCCGCGTGCGAAATTCGGCTGCTGTGATTTCCAGCGGCTCGAGGCCCAACCCGCCGAGGACGCGTTCGTGCGCGCCATTCGCGAGCAGCGCCATGCGTCCGAATCTGCGAACATCGTTGTAACGAAGCTCGCGGCCATCATCGAGAGCGAGGAATACGTGGGTGTGCAACTCGACGGGCGTCTGCGGCGGCCAGACGCTGATTTTGCCGGTCATGCCGAGGTGAATCAGCAGCG
>DATNLN010000168.1:0-2656 GCA_035602855.1 Candidatus Acidiferrales bacterium | reverse complement strand
CGGGATTGTGGTGCATCTGAAGAAAGAACATGAGCGGTTGATGAGGGAAATTCGAGGGGTCAGTGCCGCGCTTGCTGCGTTCGGTGCGGCTTACGGAAAACAGAACGGAGTTCGGGGCACGATGTCGGCTGCCCGACGGGCAAAAATTTCGGCGGCTCAGAAAGCACGATGGGCTAAGGCGAAAGGGAGCGACGGGCAGCAGCAAAGCGCTGTAAGCGCACCCCAGAAGCGAGCCGTGTCAGCTGCCGCACGGAAGAAAATGGCAGCAGCCCAGAAAGCAAGATGGGCGAAGGTAAGGGCGCAGAAGAGGTCAGCCTAGTAAGAGATTTTAGGCATCGGAAAATGAGAAACGGCGCGCGAGGTTTCCGCGCCGGGTTTTATTTTAGGTTCAACCGTTCGTTAAAGAATCGAGTTGTGCGTTCACGCCAGGTCGTAGCGCAGGCGGGCAACTCCCGAACGAAGGGTTTTTGAGTGAACCATCTTCAACGCGTGCCGTTCACTTCCGCCTTTGAAAAGGGGGCGGCCCACACCCGGGATGACGGGATGGATGCGGATCTGTAGTTCATCGATCAGGCGTGACTTCAACAAGGACGAAGCCAGATCGCAACTGCCGAACAGGAGAAGATTCTCTCCCGGTTGTTCCTATGTTCTGGCGATCCCGGCGGCAACGTTGTTGTTGAGCAGAAATGAACTTCTCCACGCAAGGCTGTTCAAAATCCGGGAGGCGACGGTTTTCGGGGCTTGCTCGATAATCGAGTTCATTCTTCGGACCTGCGGGATTGTGGGCTACGGCAGGCCGGTAATTTTCGAAATTCTGGTAGGTCACGTGTCCAAACAAGGCAGCGTCGATTGTGCCCAGCGGTTCATTCAAGTCTTCCCACAATTCATCCCCGTTCTTGCCGGCCCAGTCGAGTTCTCCGTCTGGTCCGGACATGAATCCGTCCAGTGACATGTCCACGAGCCAAATCAATTTCTTCACTGCCTGATCCTCCGTTGTCACTACTGTCCGGCTAACGCGCTAGGTGCGGCCGCCAAGTGATGGACCGGTAACGAGTTGAGGCTATATCTAGCTTGCCGCGATTTGAACGGTTGGGGACGAGTTTGGCCATCATGGACGGCGCACAATGGCTTCATGAATCAAGGGCGCGCCGTCTTCTCGCAGTTAATCAGCTTCCTTCCCGATCGAGAGTTTCGCCGTTGTGTTGAGCGCTATCAGGGCGACAGCCGACTGCGCGGGTTTTCTTGCTGGGATCAGTATCTGTCCATGGCTTTCGCACAACTCACCTATCGAGAAAGTCTTCGCGACATCGAGGCGTGTCTGCATTCGGTCGAAGGCAAGCTGTACCATCTGGGATTCCGCGGCAAGGTGGCGCGTTCGACGCTGGCCGACGCGAACGAGTCGCATGATTGGAGGATCTTTGCGGATTTCGCGCAGGTATTGATTCGCATTGCCCGGCCACTGTACGCGCACGACGAAATTGGTGTCGATCTCGATCAAAGTCTGTACGCTCTGGATTCGACGACCATCGATCTGTGTCTATCGCTATTCCCGTGGGCGAAGTTTCGTCAGCGCAAGGCCGCCGTCAAGATGCATACTCTGCTGGACCTGCACGGCAACATTCCCACGTTCATCCGCGTCACCAGTGGGGATGTGCACGATGTGAACATCCTGGACGAGATCATGCCAGAGGCAGGCGCCTTCTACGTCATGGACCGAGGCTACATTGATTTCCAGAGGCTCTTTGTTTTTACACTCAGCTCCGCTTTCTTCGTCGTCCGCACTAAGTCGAATGTGCTGATCCAGAGACGCTACTCGCATCCCGTGGACAAGACGACGGGCGTGCTCTCAGATCAGACGGTCATTCTGACATCGTTCGAATCCGCGTCGGCGTATCCGGATGCACTGCGACGCGTCAATTATCTCGATAAAGAGACCCACAAACGACTGAAATTCCTGACTAACAATTTTGTGCTTCCCGCATTTACCATCGCGAAAATCTACAAGTGCCGCTGGGAAGTTGAATTGTTTTTTAAGTGGATCAAGCAGCATCTACGCATTAAGGCCTTCTACGGGACAAGTGAGAATGCGGTGAAGACCCAGATCTGGATCGCAGTGTCAATTTATGTGCTGGTTGCCATCGTTCGGAAGCGGCTGGGCCTGGCGGCCAGCCTTTACCAAACGCTACAGATTCTGAGCGTCACGCTTTTCGAGAAAACACCCATTTTATGCGCTCTTCAGGCATCCGATGCAGAAGCTGAATTCACCGAAAACGTTAACCAGTTGATTCTTTTCGACATTTAGCCGGACAGTAGTGATCGGGCACCAACCGTTGCGACGTGTCTACATTCCGAAAGAAGACGGGAAACAGAGGCCGATCTAGATTCCCGTCCTCGAGGATAAGATCGTGCAGAAAGCGGCGGTTGACCTGTTAAACGCCATCTACGAGCAGGATTTTCTCGATTGCTCGTACGGGTTTCGACCCGGACGCGGGCAACACCAAGCACTGGATGAAGTGGGTCGGATCATCTGTACCCGGCCCATAGGGTGGATTCTGGAGATTGACATCCGCTCATACTTTGACTCGATAGTGAGATCGGCTCTGGTCGAGATGATAGAGAAGCGAGTAACCGACGGCAGCGTGCTACGACTGATCGG
>DATNLN010000148.1:0-12232 GCA_035602855.1 Candidatus Acidiferrales bacterium | reverse complement strand
GATGTGCACGCCGCGCGAGATGGAATATTCCTTGATGGTCTGCGCGACGCCCTTGCCGTCTTCGCTTTCGACGTAAATCTTGCGCTGGCCCTTGACGATTTCGCCGTACTTCACGACGCCGTCGATTTCGCTGATAACCGCAGGATCCTTCGGTTTGCGCGTTTCGAAAAGTTCCACGACGCGCGGCAAACCTCCGGTGATGTCCTTGGTCTTGGTGGTCTCACGCGGGATCTTCGCGAGCACGTCGCCAGGTTGCACCTCGTCGCCATCCACCACCATCAAGTGAGCGCGCGACGGCATCAAGTATTTCTTGGTGCGGCCCTGCGCCCCGCGGATCAAGATCGTCGGCTGGTGCTTTTCATCCCCCGGGGGCAGCGTTACGACCAGCTGCGACAACCCGGTGACTTCGTCCACCTGCTCTTCGATCGTGATGCCCGCCTGCAGATCCTTGAACTGCACCTGACCTGCGGTTTCCGTGAGAATCGAGAATGTGTAGGGATCCCACTCGACCATCGTCTGGCCCAGCGTGACCGGCTGCCCATCCTCAACCTTCAAGCGCGCGCCATAAACCACGTGGTGACGCTCTTTTTCACGGCCCTTTTCGTCAACGACAGCGATCAAGCCAGAGCGATTCATGGAAACGATCTGCTTGCCGCGGCCTTCGACCACTTTCAGGTCAATGAACTTCACGAAGCCGTTGTTGCGCGCTTCCACCTTGGACTGTTCGGTGACGCGTGTAGCCGTGCCGCCGATGTGGAACGTACGCATGGTCAACTGCGTGCCGGGCTCGCCGATGGACTGCGCCGCGATCACGCCGATGGCCTCACCCATTTCCACGAAGCGTCCGGTAGCCAGGTTGCGGCCGTAGCAGCGTCCGCAAACTCCGCGCCGTGATTCGCAGGTCAACACCGAGCGAATTTTCACGCGCTCGATGCCAGCTGCTTGAATCGAGTTCGCCAGTTCTTCAGTGATTTCCTGGTTGATCTCGACAATCACGTTGCCTTCGTAGTCCTTGATCTTCTCCAGTGATACGCGGCCTACGACGCGGTCGCGCAACGGCTCGACTTCGACGCCGGCTTCCAAAATCGGCTCCACGTAAATCCCGTCCGCCGTGCCGCAGTCGAACTCATTGATGATCACGTCTTGCGCCACGTCCACCAGCCGCCGCGTCAGGTAGCCCGAATCGGCCGTCTTCAGTGCGGTATCGGCCAGACCCTTACGCGCGCCGTGCGTCGAAATGAAGTACTGCAGCACGGTCAATCCTTCGCGGAAGTTAGAAGTGATCGGCGTCTCGATGACTTCGCCCGAGGGCTTCGCCATCAGTCCGCGCATGCCGGAAAGCTGGCGGATCTGCTGTTTCGAACCGCGCGCTCCGGAATCGGCCATCACGTACACCGGGTTGATCACGCCCTGCTTGTCCTGCTCTTCCAGGGCCTTGAACATTTCGTCCGCCACTTTTTCGGTGACGTCCGACCAGATGGCGATGACCTTGTTGTAGCGTTCGCCGTTGGTGATGGCGCCGTCCAGATATTGCTGTTGGACTTTCACCACCTCGTGCTCGGCCGTATCCACCAGCTTGAATTTAACGCTGGGGATGACCATGTCGCTGATGCCGATGGAAACTCCGGACTTGGTCGCGTACAGGAAGCCCAGTTCCTTCAGCTTATCGAGCGCCAGCACCGTCTTCTCCAGGCCGAAGCGCAGGTAGCAATATTGCACCAGCGCCTGCACGCCCTTCTTCTTCAGCAAACCGTTGATGAACGGCATGTCCGTAGGCAGGTGATCGTTGAAGATCACGCGACCAACGGTCGTGTGCAGGAACTGCTTGTTCAAGTTCACCGGCTCGGTGTGCGAGACGTCCTGATCGTCATACGCGTTGGTGAGGTCAATCAGTTCACCGGTGTAACGCATGCGAATCGGAGTTAGCAACTCCACTTCGTTCGCTTCCAGAGCCATCACAACTTCTTCCGGTGAGCCGAACGCGCGCCCTTCGCCCTTGGCCTGCGGCTTGGACTTGGTCATGTAATAAATTCCCAGGACCATGTCCTGCGTGGGCACCGCCAGCGGATAGCCGTTGGCAGGCGAAAGAATGTTGTGCGAGCTGAGCATCAACACCGAGGCCTCGACCTGCGCTTCCGGTGACAGCGGAATATGCACGGCCATTTGGTCGCCGTCGAAGTCCGCGTTGAACGCGGTGCAAACCAGGGGGTGAATGCGGATCGCTTTCCCTTCCACGAGCACGGGTTCAAACGCCTGAATGCCCAAGCGATGCAACGTCGGAGCGCGGTTCAGCAGCACGGGATGTTCGCGAATCACGTCTTCCAGAATGTCCCACACCACCGGTTCCTGCGCTTCCACCAATTCCTTGGCCTGCTTGATGGTGGTGCAGTGTCCCGCGGCTTCCAGTTTGTGATAGATGAACGGCTTGAAAAGCTCCAGCGCCATTTTCTTCGGCAGACCGCACTGGTGCAGCTTCAGCTCCGGGCCGACGACGATGACCGAACGTCCCGAATAGTCCACGCGCTTGCCGAGCAAGTTCTGGCGAAAACGGCCTTGCTTGCCCTTCAGCGTGTCGGACAACGACTTCAGCGGGCGATTATTCGTGCCGCGCAGCACACGTCCGCGGCGGCCGTTGTCGAACAGCGCATCGACAGCTTCCTGCAGCATGCGCTTTTCGTTGCGCACGATCACGTCCGGCGCGTGCAATTCCATCAGCTTCTTTAACCGGTTATTGCGGTTGATCACGCGGCGATACAGATCGTTCAAGTCGGAAGTGGCGAAACGTCCGCCATCCAGAGGCACGAGCGGCCGCAGCTCGGGCGGCAGCACCGGAATCACATCCAAAATCATCCACTCCGGCTTGTTGCCGCTCTTGCGGAACGCTTCCAGCACCTTCAGCCGCTTGGCGAACTTGATCCGCTTCTGCAGGCTGGGGTCGATCTTCATCTTCTCGCGCAACTCTTCCGACAACTTGTCCACTTCCACGCGGCGCAGCAATTCCTTGATGGCTTCGGCACCCATCCCGTAAGTGAACTTTCCGGGATATTCCTTCTGCAGCTCGCGCAGCTTGTCTTCGGGAATGATGTCCTTCTGCTTCAGGCCCAGCACTTCGCCCGGATCGATACAGACGAACGTCTCGAAGTAGAGAATGTGCTCCAGGTCGCGCATGGTGATGTCCAGCAGGTAGCCGATGCGGCTGGGCAATCCCTTGAAGAACCACACGTGCGAGCAGGGCGAAGCCAGCTCGATATGGCCCAGGCGCTCGCGGCGCACTTTGCTGAGAGTGACTTCGACGCCGCACTTGTCGCAGATCACTCCGCGATGCTTCATGCGCTTGTACTTGCCGCACAGACATTCCCAGTCGGTGACGGGACCGAAAATCTTGGCGCAGAACAGTCCGTCGCGTTCGGGCTTGAAGGTGCGGTAATTGATGGTCTCCGGTTTGGTCACTTCACCGTGCGACCAAGAACGGATTTTTTCGGGACTCGCCAGGCTGATGCGAATGGAATCAAAATCCGCTATCTGGCTGGCGCGATCATACGGGCTCGATCGGTACAAGGGCGATCCTCCTGTCCCGCAGAGCGGGACCCTAATCCAGTAAATCAAAGTCGGTAAAGCAAGACCAGTTGCTTAGAATATTGCGCTCCGCGGATTTTCTCCGCGGAGCGATTGCCTGCAGTTAGTCCGCTGCTTCCACTTTTTCCAGCTGTGGTTTTTGCCGCTTCATCAATTCGATGTCCAGGCAGAGGGACTGCAACTCGCGCACCAGAACGTTGAAGGATTCCGGCACGCCAGGCTCGATCCCCGGCTCGCCCTTCACAATGGCCTCGTAAATTTTCGCGCGGCCATATACGTCGTCGGACTTCGCGGTCAGCAGCTCTTGGAGAATGTGCGCCGCGCCATATGCTTCCAGCGCCCACACTTCCATTTCTCCAAAACGCTGTCCGCCGAATTGCGCCTTGCCGCCCAGCGGCTGCTGTGTGATCAGTGAGTAAGGCCCGATGGAGCGAGCGTGAATCTTGTCGTCCACCAAGTGCGAGAGCTTGAGCATGTAGATGTAGCCCACGGTCACTTGCTGCGCAAACAGGTCTCCGGTCATGCCGTCGTAAAGCGAAATTTTTCCGCTTTCCGGCAGCTCGGTGAATTGCAGCAAGTGGCGGATGTCGCCTTCGCGCGCGCCGTCGAATACCGGCGTCGCGAACGGCACACCGTCGCGGAAGCTATGTGCCAGGTCCAGAATCTCGTCATCGTCCATGCCGGTGATGGTCTTCCACACCGCCGTGGGGCCAAACGCATCCTTGAACCATTTGCGCACGCCCTCCGCGCGCGTTTCCTTGTCGAGCAGCTTCCCGATTTTTTCGCCGAGCTCTTTCGAAGCCCAGCCCAGGTGCGTTTCCAGAATCTGTCCGACGTTCATACGCGAAGGAACGCCCAACGGGTTCAGCACGATTTCCACCGGCGTGCCATCCGGCATGTAGGGCATGTCTTCCTTGGGAACGATGCGCGCGATGACGCCCTTGTTACCGTGGCGTCCGGCCATCTTGTCTCCGACGGAGAGCTTGCGCTTCATGGCGATGTAGCACTTCACCAGCTTGATCACGCCCGGAGGCAGCTCGTCGCCCTTCTTCAACTTGCCGATGCGCTCGTCTGTGATCTTGCGCAGCACATCAATCTGCCGCGAGGTCATTTCCTCGACCTCGTCGATCTTCTCGATGAGCAGCGGGTCCTTGTCGTTGAGCCGCAGGCGCTTCAAGTTGCGCGTGGAAATCTTTTCCAGGATGTCGCGCGTCAACTCGCTGCCCTTGGTCAGCAAACGCTTGTTGGTGCGCTCGTCGTGCAGGTCGGCCGTCAACGTCTGTCCGCCCAGCAAGTCGTTCAAGCGCTTCAAGCGTTCGTCGGTGAGAATGCGGATTTCATCGGCCAGGTTCTTTTCCAGTTTGGCCACCTGCGCGGCTTCGATGGCCTTGTGGCGTTCGTCCTTCTCCGCACCCTTGCGGCAGAAGATCTTCACGTCCACGATGGTGCCTTCGATGCCCGGCGGGCAATAGAGCGAAGCGTCGCGCACGTCTCCGGCTTTTTCACCGAAAATCGCGCGCAGCAGCTTTTCTTCCGGCGTCAGCGTGGTTTCGCCCTTCGGCGTCACTTTGCCTACCAGAATGTCGCCCGGCTTCACGGTCGCGCCGATGCGGATCACTCCGCTCTCGTCCAGATTGCGCAGGAAGCTCTCGTTGATGTTGGGAATGTCGCGAGTAATTTCCTCGGGACCTAGCTTGGTGTCGCGCGCTTCGATTTCATACTCTTCGATGTGAATCGAAGTGTAGTAATCCTCCTCCACCAGCTTTTCGCTGACGAGAATTGCGTCCTCGAAGTTGTAGCCGCGCCAGGGCACAAAGGCCACCAGCACGTTGCGCCCGAGCGCGAGCTCGCCGCGATCTGTGCAAGGACCGTCGGCCAGCACTTGACCCTGCTTCACGCGGTCGCCCGCGCGCACCAGAGGCTTCTGGCTGATGCAAGTGTTCTGGTTCGAGCGCTTGAACTTTGTGAGCAGGTAAATGTCCGACCCGACCTCGCGGCTCAGTACGCCGGACTGATCCGATTCCACGCGCACGATCACGCGTTCGGAATCGACCTGGTCCACGATGCCATCGCGCTTGCACACGATCACCGCGCCCGAATCGCGAGCCGTAACGCGTTCCATTCCCGTGCCCACCAAGGGAGCGTCGCCACGAATCAGCGGCACAGCCTGGCGCTGCATGTTCGAGCCCATCAAAGCGCGGTTGGCGTCGTCGTTCTCAAGGAACGGAATCAAGCTGGCTGCGACCGACACCAGCTGCTTGGGTGAGACGTCAATGTAGTCGACTTCCTCGCGGCTCTTGAGCACGAAGTTGCCGGCCTGGCGGCAGTTCACTAGTTCCGTCGTGATGCGTTCTTTTTCATCGAGCGAAGCGTTGGCCTGCGCTACCACGTAGCGGTCCTCTTCCCAGGCCGAAAGATAGAAGCAATGCGCCGCCCACACGACGCGCCGCCGCTTCAGCTCTTCGTTGGCGTCTTCGACTTTTTCCTTCTCGACGATTTCCCCTGCTTTGAATTCGCTATCGCCCGAGTTCACGATTTGCACGAAATCAATCACGCGCCCGTTCTTCACCTTGCGATACGGCGATTCGATGAAGCCGAACTCGTTGATGCGCGCATAAGACGAAAGCGAGCTGATCAAGCCGATGTTCGGGCCTTCCGGCGTTTCAATCGGACAGATGCGGCCGTAGTGCGTCGGATGCACGTCGCGTACTTCGAATCCCGCGCGTTCCCGCGACAAACCGCCTGGTCCCAAAGCCGAAAGACGCCGTTTGTGTGTGATTTCGCTCAGCGGATTGGTCTGGTCCATGAACTGAGAAAGTTGCGAACTGCCGAAGAATTCGCGAATCGCCGCCATCACCGGCTTGGCGTTCACCAAATCGTGCGGCATGGCCGTGGACATTTCCTGGTACACGGACATCTTTTCCTTGATCGCGCGCTCCATGCGGACCAGTCCGATGCGGAACTGGTTTTCCAGGAGCTCGCCTACGGCGCGGACGCGGCGATTTCCCAAGTGATCGATGTCATCCACCGAGCCGACGTTCTTGCGCAGCTTCAGCAAATACTTGATCGCCGCGACGAAGTCCGAAGGGTCCAGCGTGCGCTTTTCCAGCGGAGTTTCCAGCCCCAGCTTGATGTTGAACTTCAGCCGGCCCACTTTGCTGAAATCGTACTTGCGCGCGTCGAAAAACATTCCGTTGAAGAGCGCCGTAGCGGTTTCCAGCGTCGGGGGATCGCCTGGGCGCAACTTGCGGTAGATTTCGATCAACGCTTCCTTGGGTGAACGGATCGAGTCCTTTTCCAGGGTGCGCGTCACGATAATGCCGGTGTCGTCGCGATCCGGGAAGCACACATCCACCTCGGTGATCCCGGCCTCGGCGATTGAAGCCCACATTTCCGCGGTCAGCGGCTTGTTGGCCTCCAGCAGCACTTCGCCGGTCTGGCGATTCACCAGCTCGCTCACGGTTACCGCGGTCTCCAGGTCGGCCACGCCGATTTCGGCTTGGGTGACGCGCGCCTTCACTAGTTCCTTGTAGAGTGGCTCGGTGATGCGCTTATGCGCGCCCACCAGCGTCTCGCCGGATTTGGGATGCTTGATTTCCTTGGTCAGCTTGCGGTCAATCAGGCCTTCCGAGGCGTTCCAGTACAGCTCGCCGTCGCGCAGTGAAATCCGCTCCACTTGATAGAACGTGCGCAGGATGTCTTCGTTCGATTTGAGACCCAGCGCGCGCAGGAAAATCGAGCCCAGGAACTTGCGCTTGCGGTCAATGCGCACGTACAGAATGTTCTTGGTGTCGTACTCAAACTCCACCCACGATCCGCGGTACGGAATAATCTTGCCCAGGAAGTAGCTGCGATTGTTGGAGGTTTCAAAGAACACGCCCGGCGAACGGTGCAACTGGCTGACGATTACGCGCTCGGTCCCGTTGATGATGAACGTGCCGTTCTCCGTCATCAGCGGAATATCGCCGAAGAAAACTTCCTGCTCTTTGATATCGCGAATCGACTTCGCGCCCGTGTCCGGATCCTTGTCGTAAATCGTGAGGCGAATCGTCACCTTCAGCGGCGCCGAATAAGTCATGCCGCGTTCCTGGCACTCGTTCACGTCGTACTTCAACTGCAGCGTGACGGGGTCGCCGCACTTGTTGCAAAAGGTCGGCGTGTTCTTGTTGAACGTGCCGCACTTGGCGCACAGCACGTCGCCCGTCTTATAAGGATTGGTGACGACCGATGCTCCGCAATTGCGGCAGGTGGCGCGCAAGTGGTGCAGACCGCGCAGATGGCCGCACTTGCACTCCCAGTTTCCGATCGCGTAGTCCACGAAATCCAGCTGCGACAAGCCGCGAAAATCCTGAATCGGAAACACCGAGGCGAAGACCGACTGCAAGCCGGAATCTTCCCGCTCGCTCGGCAGCAAATCCATCTGCAAAAACCGTTGATAAGACTTCTTCTGTACGTCAATCAGGTTCGGAATCTGCACCGTGGTCTTGATTTTTGCAAAGTCCAGGCGTGCTCGTTCCCGATTGGCGCGATTACCGTTGCGATTGCTCATGGACCATCCTTAAATATAAATTCATGCCGGAGATGACGATGCGGATAGACACCCGCCCCGTCAGTCCGGGAAGGACGTATTGTGAGGTACCAGGATCCTCAGGAGTGCGCGCGTACGCGAATTCCTTCGCGGCCCGTCCGCAATGGTTTCGCGGGCCGCACTGCCAGGCGTTACTTGACTTCGACTTTCGCGCCGGCGTCTTCGAATTTCTTCTTGATGGTAGCCGCTTCTTCTTTGTTGACGCCCTCTTTCACCGTCTTGGGCGCGCCATCCACCAGATCCTTGGCTTCTTTCAAGCCCAGGCTGGTGACTTCGCGGACTGCCTTAATCACATTGATCTTGTTGGCGCCCACTTCGGTGAGAACGACGGCAAATTCCGTCTTCTCTTCCGCCGCTGGCGCGCCGGCGCCACCGCCTCCTGCGACCATTACGGGCGCTGCCGCTGCCGCCGATACTCCGAAGGCTTCTTCCATCTTCTTTACCAAGTCAGAAGCTTCGAGCAGCGTAAGACCCTTGATTTCTTCCAGAATTGTTTCCACTTTGCTGGCCATTGCTGTTTCCTATCCTCCTCCGAATTGAAAAACCGTTGCCTCTCTAGAATTGCGGTCGTGCTTGGTTGCCGGTACGACGCTAGGACGGAACCGCTTCGGGCGCGGCTTCTGCACTGCCTGCATTGTTTGCACTGCCGCCGCCCCCAAACTTGTTGGCCTTCACTGCTTCGCTCGTCACCACCGCCAGATTTCGCGGCAGAGCCGCCAGCGCCGTGGCTACGCGTTGCGCCGGAGCATTCAGCATAAACATGATCTTGCTGATCAGTTCTTCCTTGCTCGGCAAGTCCGCGAGCTGCTTAATTTCCTGAATGGAAATGACGCGCCCTTCCACCCAGCCGGCGCGAAATTGAAACGCCGGAACATCTTTTGCGACCTTGGTCAAAATCTTCGCCAGCGCCACCGGATCCGTCTTGGTGTAAGCAATCGAATTCGTACCCTTCAGGTTCTTCAGCAATCCTTCAGGAGGAGTGCCGGCGCCTGCGCGCTCTGCCACCGTGTTCTTCACCACTTGATATTTTCCGCCGGCGGCTTCGACGCTGCGGCGCAGCTGCGTGTCCTGCTCCACCGTAATTCCCTGAAACGTCGAGAGAATCACCGTCGAGACGGTCGCCAGCTGCTTCTTCAGGTCTTCGGCCTGCGTCACCTTTTCCGACTTCTTCTTCATTCCCCAATCTCCCTGGTGCTTCTGCTGCTTACGCTGCTGCCGCTACGGCCGTATCGGCTTCCGCTTCCTCGATCAAAATGCCCGGGCCCATCGTTGAGGTCAGCGTAATTTTCTTGATGAACTTGCCCTTGGCCGCCGCCGGCTTGGCCTTGATGATGGCCGCCAGCAACGCATGGGCATTCCCCGCGAGCTGCTGCGCGCTGAAACTGATCTTGCCCACCGGCGAATGAATCAGCCCCGTCTTATCGAGGCGAAATTCCACTTTACCGGCCTTGATTTCCTTGATGGCCTTGGCCACATCCGTCGTCACCGTGCCGGTCTTCGGATTCGGCATCAGGCCGCGCGGCCCGAGAACTTTCCCCAGCTTACCGGCGGAGCGCATCATGTCCGGCGTAGCGATCACCGCTTCGTAATCCGTCCAGCCGCCCTGAATCTTCTCCACCATATCTTCGCCGCCGACGAAATCCGCGCCCGCCTCCTGCGCTTCACGAATCTTTTCACCGCCGGCGATCACCACGACGCGCTTGGATTTTCCCAGGCCGTGCGGCAGCACCACCGTGCCGCGCACCATCTGGTCCGACTGCTTTGAATCGACGCCCAGATTCAAGACCAGCTCGACGGTTTCATCGAACTTCACATAATGAACTTTGCGCAGCAGCTCCGCGGCCTCTTCCAGCTTGTAAGGACGCGCCTCGACCTGCTTGCGCGCCCGATCGATATTTTTCCCGCCGACTTTTGCCGAACGACCCATCGTCTTTTCTCTCCTGCGCAGTTAAGAACTACTTGCGTCCGTTTTCTATGCGGACTCCTGCGCGTGCCGCAAACTAATCGCTAACTTCCACGCCCATGTTGCGCGCCGTGCCACGGATTGATTTCACCGCGGACGCAAGGCTCATGGTGTTCAGATCCGGCAGCTTCAGCTTGGCGATTTCTTCCACCTGCTTTGCCGTCAGCTTGCCGACCTTGTTGCGGTTCGGCTCGGGCGAGCCTTTCACAATGCCCGCCGCGCGCTTGATCAGCTCCGACGCAGGCGGCGTCTTCATGATGAACGTGAACGTGCGGTCGCTATAGATCGTGACCAGCACCGGAATAATCATGCCGTCCGGCTCTTTAGCCGTCTTGGCGTTGAACTGCTTGCAGAAGTCCATGATGTTCACGCCGTGCGGGCCCAGTGCCGTGCCCACGGGCGGCGCAGGAGTCGCCTTCATGGCGGGCAACTGCAGTTTTACGGTAGCCTGTACTTTCTTTGCCATTTGATTCCTCTGTCCTGGTGCGGGCCGTCATGCGGAACCCGCGGCAGCGGGTGAAGATTCTCTCTTCCGCCCGCGCCATGATTGCCGATCTCTTACGCTACTTTTTCCACCTGCGCGAAATCCAGTTCCACCGGCGTCGAGCGTCCGAAAATCGTCACCGAAACTTTCAGCGTCGAGCGGTCGGAATTCACTTCTTCCACCACACCCGTAAAATTCGCAAACGGCCCTTCGCCGATGCGCACCTTCTCGCCGCGATCGAAGGACAATTTCGGCTTGGGCTTTTCCGCCGTGGTCGTCGCGCGGTTCAAAATATTCTGCACTTCTTCTTCGGTCAGCGGCGAAGGCGTCTGCCCTGACCCGACGAATCCCGTCACCCGCGGCGTGGAACGCACCACGTGCCAGGTGTAATCGTCCATATCCATTTCCACCAGCACGTAGCCCGGATAACACATCCGCGGCGAAATCACTTTCTTGCCGCCGCGCACTTCCACCACCGATTCCGTCGGGATGATGATCTGCCCGATCTTGTCGGTAAGCCCGAACGCGGCCACGCGGCCTTCCAGGCTCTCCTTCACTTTCTTCTCAAAGCCCGAGTAGGTGTGGACGATATACCACTGCTTGGTCGAGGCGATGGTCTCCGCGGCGGCGGCTTCCTCGTGCCCTTCGGGCGTTTCCGGTGCTTCGTTTACTTCGTTCACTTCGCTGCCTTCATTGCTCGCGTTGGTTTCTTCAGAATTTCTTTGCATATGCCATCAACCAGCCTACGACTCGCGTGAAAATGGAGTCCGTCAAAAAGAAATACACGCCGAAAAACGCCACGGTTACGGTCACTACGATGGTCGTGGAAATCACGTCCGCCCGCGACGGCCAGTTCACCTGCCGCATTTCCACCCGCACATCGTGCAGAAACGAGCGGAAGCGCTTCGGATAACCGCCCAGCTTCTGCACCGGCTCCAAAAGCGCAAACCCGCTTACGCGGTGGGATTCTTCGTCTCGATTCGTGCGTATCGCGTCGGCCATTTCACTCCATACCTTGCTGCGTCAACTTTGCTGCATTCCCTGCCCGCTCGACCACCAACAAACTGGCAGGGGAGGAGGGATTCGAACCCCCACTCTCGGTTTTGGAGACCGATGGTCTACCGTTAAACCTACTCCCCTGAACCCGCATTTCAGGGCGAAGGGTGAAAATGCCACTCCTCGCCGCGAGCTTCGCTGCTCCGATATATGAAGATCCGTCGCCGCATTCCAACCTGTTACAAACCAAGGCTGTTCGCTTCCCAGCTAGCGCCCACCCTTCGCACCGGCAGTGTCGGATCTCAGGGTGAATCCGGCTATCGCGGATTCACTTAACTTCCTTATGCCCCGTATGTTTTCTGCAGGTGTTGCAGAATTTAGACGTTTCCAGCCGCTCGGTATGCTTGCGGCGGTTCTTGGTCGTCGTATAGTTCCGGTTCTTGCAATCGTTGCACTGCAGCGTGATGATTTCTCTCATGGTCGTTTACTCGATGATCTCGGCAACCGCTCCGGCGCCCACGGTGTGCCCGCCTTCGCGAATCGCAAAGCGCAAGCCCTTCTCCAAAGCGACCGGTGTTATCAGCGTAATCTCACACGATATGTTGTCGCCCGGCATCACCATCTC
>DATNLN010000142.1:0-15165 GCA_035602855.1 Candidatus Acidiferrales bacterium | reverse complement strand
GATGTGCCCGTGCAGCACCAGCTGGCGCGCCTGTGAGCGCGAGCCGCCCAGGCCCATGCGGTAGACCACGTTGTCCAGGCGACGCTCCAGCATTACCATCAGGTTTGCGCCGGTTGGCCCCTTGGTCCGCAACGCCTTTTCAAAATAGGTGCGGAATTGCCGCTCCAGCAGCCCGTAGGTGCGCTTCACCTTCTGCTTCTCGCGCAACTGCACGCCGTAGCCCACCATCTTCGCCCGCCGAGCCTGCCCGTGCTGCCCGGGAACGAAATTGCGCTTTTCGATCGCGCACTTTTCTGTAAAACACCGCAGGCCTTTCAAGAAGAGTTTTTGCCCTTCCCGTCGGCACAGCCGGCAAACTGCTTCACGATGTCTTGCCAAGTCCTATCTCCTTTATCTCAACTCTGCAATTTTCCTGGATCTCTGTCGCTCTAAACACGGCGGCGCTTGGGCGGTCGGCAGCCGTTGTGCGGCACCGGCGTCACGTCCTTGATCGCATTAATGTGCAAGCCCGAAGAAGCCAGCGCGCGCACTGCCGATTCGCGTCCCGCGCCCGGTCCCTTCACGCGCACTTCCACCGACTTCATCCCGTATTGATCGCGCGCCACGCCCGCTGCCGTCGCGGCCGCTTGCTGCGCCGCGTAGGGCGTGCCCTTGCGCGAACCCTTGAATCCGACCGAGCCCGCCGAAGACCAGCTCACCGCGCGGCCATCGGGATCCGTCAGCGTCACAATCGTATTGTTGAACGTCGCCTGGATGCACACCACGCCGTGCGGCACCACGCGCTTTTCCTTCTTCTTGCGGAATTCCTTCTTGCGCTTGGAGCTTTTCGCGGCGGCTGCTGCTGCCGGCGCTCCTGCTGGTGCTGCTGCCGCGTCTTTCGGTTCTTTTGCCACGCTCGTGTCTCTCCTGTCGTTCTAAACCGTTCCATCTTTGCCAGTGCTGCTACTTGCGAGCTGCGATCTTCTTCGCCGCGACTGCGCCCTTCCGCGGACCCTTGCGCGTGCGCGCGTTGGTGTGCGTGCGCTGGCCGCGAACCGGCAGGTTGCGGCGGTGCCGCAAGCCGCGATACGCCTGAATTTCAATCAGCCGCCGGATGTTCATCTGCGTCTCTTTGCGCAGATCGCCTTCGATGCCGCCTTCGGCTTCGATAGCCGCGCGCAGACGCGTCGCTTCATCCTCGGTCAGGTCCTTGATCTTCTTAGTGTGGTCCACGTTCGCTTTCGCGGCGAGTGATTTCGCGCGCGCCTGCCCGATGCCATAAATTGACGTGAGCCCAATCCAAAGCCGCTTGTTCGGCGGCAAATCCACACCTGCGATGCGAGCCATTCTGTATCCTCCGGCCTCTGGCCTAGCCTATCCCTGGCGCTGGCGGTGCTTGGCGTTCGTACAGATCACGCGCACCACGCCGCGCCGATGAACGATCTTGCACTTCATGCAGATTTTCTTTACCGATGCCCGAACCTTCATTTTTCCACTCCATCCCCTCATGGGGGCCCCATAATTCTGCTGCTCGGCGCGACGCCTCGCTACTTGTAGCGATATACGATTCGGCCGCGCGTCAGATCGTAAGGCGAAAGCTCCACCGCCACACGATCTCCCGACAAAATACGAATAAAATTTTTGCGCATCTTCCCGGAAATATGGGCCAGCACCTGGTGCTTGTTTTCCAGCTCCACGCGAAACATCGCGTTCGGCAACGGTTCGATCACGGTGGCCATGACTTCGATCGCGTCCTCTTTCCCGCTCTCGCCCGGTTTCTTGTTTTCCTTCTCTGGCCTTGGTCTCATGCGCTCCTGTGTTCTACTCGAGCCAACCTCTGCTTCCTGCCGCTTACCAAACCGGCCCTGCCGCTTCTTTCGGCCGCGTCAGAATCCACGGCCCGTTCTTCGTGACCGCCACCGTGTGCTCGAAGTGCGCCGAATCACTGCCGTCCGCCGTCACGGCAGTCCACTCATCGTCCAGCACTCGCACGCCCGGGCCGCCTGTATTCACCATCGGCTCGATAGCCAGCACCATGCCTTCTTGCAGCTTGGGGCCCTGGCCTGGAGAGCCGTAATTCGGTAACTGCGGGTCTTCGTGCATCTTCGTGCCGATTCCGTGGCCCACAAACTCGCGCACCACCGAATATCCGTTCTTTTCCACCCACTGCTGCACGGCGGCCGATACGTCCCCCAGGCGATTGCCCGCCCGGATCTTCGCGATGCCCTGCTCCAGCGATTCCCGTGTCACGCGCAACAGCTTCTCGCGCTCCGGCGTCACCTTGCCCACCGGCACCGTCAACGCCGCATCGCCAAAATACCCGCCCAGCTCCACTCCGAAGTCCATCGAAAGAATGTCGCCTTCGCGCAATTTCCGCGCCGCCGATGGAATCCCGTGCACCACTTCCTGGTTGATCGAAGTGCAAACCGAGCCCGGATACCCGCGGTAACCCTTGAACGCCGGCCGCGCGCCGTGCTCCTTCGAGTAACCCTCGGCGAACTCATCCAGCTCTTTCGTCGAGATGCCCGCCCGGATCATGGTGCGCATTTCCGCCAGCGCTCCCCACACGATCTGCCCCGCGCGATACATCTTCTCCAGCTCCGCCGGCGATTTACAGATGACCATCGCGCCCTTCCGCGCGCTTCAAGATCCCATTCAATGCGCGGGTTACGTCCTCCACTGCTGCATCACCGTCCACTGTTTCCAGCACGCCGTGCGTCCGGTAATAATCCGCCAGCGGCTGCGTCTGCCGCTCGTACGCCGCGAATCGTTCCTTCACGATTTCCGGCTGATCGTCCGAGCGTTGAATCAATTTCCCGCCGTCGTTGTCGCAAATCCCAGGCGTCTTTGGCGGCCGCTCGTGAATGTTGTACGTCTCGCCGCCCACGCTGCACGTCCAGCGCCCTGCCACCCGTCGCACCAGTGTTTCCGGGCTTACCAGAAACTGAATCACCAGGGGCTGGCCCAGCCCGCGCCGCTGCAAAATCTTGTCCAACTCTTCCGCCTGCCGGATGGTCCGCGGAAATCCGTCGAAGATGAATCCTTCGTCGCAATCCCAGCGCGCCAGCCGCTCTTCCACCATCCCGAGCACAATGTCGTCCGGCACCAGGTCGCCGCGTTCCATGATGGGCTCGGCCAATCGTCCCGGCGCGGTCTGCCGCGTTACCGCGTCCCGCAGCATGTCGCCGGTGGAAAGGTGCGGCACTCCCAACTGCTTGGCCATGCGCTTCGCCTGGGTGCCTTTACCAGCTCCTGGCGGACCCAGGAAAATTAACGCCCGTTTGAGCGCCATCCTCACCGCCGATGCGTCGGTCATTAACTGCGACGGCCCCGGACTCGGCCCTTGCGCACGAACCCGTCATAATTCCGCATCACCAACTGCGCTTCCAGTTGCTGCACCGTATCCATGGCCACGCCGACGACGATCAGCAGCGACGTGCCACCGAAATAAAATTGCACGTTCAAACCATCCAGCACGAAGCGCCACATGTGCCGGTCGAACCAGTCGCCCACCAGCCACAAATGCTGCAGGTGAATCCCGGAAATCATCCATTCCGGCAGCAAACAAACCACCGCCAGATATACGCCGCCGACAAACGTGAGCCGCGTCAGGATCCGGTTGATGTACTCCGACGTATTCCGCCCCGGACGAATCCCCGGCACGAACCCGCCGTACTTGCGCATGTTGTCTGCCAGCTCCGTGGGATTAAAAATAATGCCCACGTAAAAAAACGCGAAAAATATGATCAGCGTCACATAAATCAATGTATAGAGCGGCTCGCCCCACTTGATCATGTTCGCGAACTTGCCGAATGCCGTGGACTTGTTCTGGAAAAACAGCGCCAAAGTCTGCGGAAAAGTAAGCAGCGAACTTGCGAAAATCGGCGGAATCACTCCCCCCGAATTCACGCGCAGCGGCAAATAGGTCATCTGCCCGCCCATCACTTTTCGCCCCATCACGCGCTTCGCGTACTGCACCGGAATGCGGCGCTGGCCGCCTTCCACAAACACGATGAAAGCCACCACCGCCAGCATCAACACGATCAAGCCCACCAGAATAATGCCAGCCAGCGACCCCCACTCACCGCTCGTAGTCTTTAGGTACAGATCGTGCACCGCGTTCGGCAACCCCACCACGATGCCCGCGAAAATGATCAGCGACATCCCATTCCCGATGCCGCGCTCGCTGATCTGCTCGCCCAGCCACATGATGAATGCCGATCCCGTTGTCAGCGTCAGCATGGTCATCAGCATGAACCGCACGCCTGGGTGATAGACCAGCGCTTCGCCGTTCATGCTTTGCAGCGTCAAGGTCTTGGCGATCGTGAACGATTGAAACAAGCTCAAAATGATCGTCAAATACCGCGTGTACTGCGTGATCTTGCGCCGCCCCAGCTCGCCTTCCTTCTGCAACCGCTCCAGGTAAGGCCACACCACCACCATCAACTGCAAAATAATTGACGCCGTGATGTAGGGCATGATGCCCAGCGCAAAAATTGTCAGCCGGCGCAAATTGCCGCCGCTAAACAGGTCAATCAGCCCCAGAACCGAGCCCTGTCCGCGCTGGAACATATCCTGCAACAGCGCCGTATTGATTCCCGGCGTCGGAATGTGCCCGCCCAGGCGGTACACCGCCAGCATGCCCAGCGTGAACAGCACGCGGTTGCGCAAATCCGGTGTGCTGAAAATATTCCGAATTGCCAGGAACAGCTTGTTCATTGCAGGACTTCGACCTTTCCCCCGGCGGCCGTGATTTTTTCCTCCGCCGACTTGCTAAAGGCATGCGCCTGCACCGTCAAGGCCACTTTCAATTCACCACTGCCCAGAATCTTCAGCCCTTCGCGCTTCACGCGCAACACGCCCAGGGCATAAAGAATCTCCGGTGAAATCGTTTCGCCCGCCTCGAACACATTCAGGCTCTCCACATTTATCACCGCATACGTGGTCGAATCCGGCGCCGAAAATCC
The DNA here is from genome assembly GCA_035602855.1 of Candidatus Acidiferrales bacterium. Lineage (GTDB taxonomy): Bacteria > Acidobacteriota > Terriglobia > Acidiferrales > UBA7541 > Palsa-295. The sequence goes on along the minus strand of DATNLN010000142.1, from coordinate 10,219 downwards.
GCGCTTCGGCAAACGCCGGTGCAGCGGCATCTGCCCGCCTTCAAATCCCGGCCGCCTGGAATATCCCCGGCGGGACTGCTGCCCTTTGTTTCCCGCGCCAGAGGTCTTTCCCATTTTTGAGCCCATGCCGCGCCCGACGCGCACTTTGCGGTGACGCGATCCTCGCGGCGGCTTCAAGTTCGATAGTGTCGGTTTCTGTGCCATTCTCAGCCCTCAATCTGTACGAGATGGTGCACGCGCGCGATCATGCCGCGTATGGACGGAGTGTCTTCCACTTCCAGCACCTGCTGCATGCGCCGGAATCCCAGCCCGCGAACGGTCTGGCGCATATCGCGTGGGCAGCCAATAAAACTCACCACCCACTTGATTTTCAATTTCCCCGGTTTCTTCTTGCCTGCTGCTTCTTTCGTCGTTGTCATTTTATTTGCGCGAAGGAACTACTGTGCCGTCGCTTCCTCCGCTATCTTGCCGCGGCCTTCCGCCACCTTGGCCGCATCCTTCAAGTGCATCAGCGCGTCAAACGTGGCCTTGATGACATTGTGCGGGTTCGATGTGCCCAGCGACTTGGTGAGCACGTTCTGAATCCCCGCAACTTCCATCACCGCGCGCACCGCTCCGCCCGCGATGATTCCAGTTCCGTCCGGAGCGGGCTTGAGCAGCACTTGGCCCGAGCCAAAACGTCCCAGTACCTGATGCGGAATCGTCGTGCCCTTCATGTTCAGCTTCACCATATTCTTCTTGGCCGCTTCAATCGCCTTGCGGATGGCCATGGGCACTTCGCGCGCCTTGCCCATGCCGAACCCGGCATGGCCGCCCTGATCTCCCACTACCACCAGCGCGGAGAAGCTGAGGTTTTTTCCGCCCTTCACGACTTTCGTGCAGCGGTTGATCGATACCACTTGATCCTTCAAATTCGCCTGGTTGGTTTCTACCGGGCGGCGAACGGCTAGCGAGTCTTTGAGCTCTTGTTTCGACATAATTTTCAGAACTTCAGGCCCGCCTCCCGGGCCGCTTCCGCGAGCGCCTTCACGCGCCCGTGATATTGATATCCCCCGCGATCGTAAACCACCTTGTCCACGCCCTTGGCTTGCGCGCGTTCCGCGATGGCCTTGCCCACCACTTTGGCGGCCGCAATATTGCCGCCGCCCTTAATGGACTTCCGCACTTCCGCATCCAGCGAACTCGCCGAAACAATCGTGCGATTGCTCTGATCGTCCACCACCTGCGCGCGTATGTGCTTCGACGAACGATGCACGCAGAGCCTCGGACGTTCTGCCGTGCCCACCAGCGTCTTGCGCGTCCGCACGTGAATGCGGCGGCGATGCGCTTCCCGCGATAATTTGTGTACCGGTGCTGCCACGTTCGCTCTCCTCCTGGCCTAAGCCGCTGCCGACTTCGCGCCAGCCTTGCCGGCCTTCTTCTTCAAGCGCTCGCCGGTGATGCGCACGCCCTTCTGCTTGTACGGATCCGGCGGGCGCAGCGCGCGTAGGTTCGCGGCCACCTGGCCCACCTGATTCTTGTCCGCTCCGGTCACCACCATGTGCACCTGTTTCTCGATGCTGATCGCGATTCCTTCCGGGATCGGAAACTCAATCGGATGCGAATATCCCAGCGCCAGCACCACGTTCTTACCCTTCACTTCAGCGCGGTAGCCGACGCCCACAATGTCGAGGTCCTTCTTGAAGCCGGTCGTCACGCCGGTCACTGCATTCGCCACCAGCGCTCGCGCCAGTCCATGCAACGCGCGCTTGTCTTCGGATTCGCGCTTCGCGACCAGCGTGCCGTCCTTCTGCTCGAAACGAATCCCCTTCGGCACCACCACGCGCATCTTGCCCTTGGGCCCTTGCACCTCCACGGCATCTTCCTTAATCTGAATCTTCACGCCGGACGGCACCGTTATAATTTTATTTCCAATTCGCGACATGGCTCTGTTCGATCCTCGTGTGACAGAAATTCCCGCTGAATCCTTACCAGACCTCGCACATAATTTCGCCGCCGATGCCGGCCTTGCGCGCCGCCTGGCCCGTCATCAATCCCTTGGCCGTGGACACAATCGAAATTCCCATTCCACCCACCACTTGCCGGATGTCTGTCTTGCCCACGTAGCGCCGTGAACCCGGCCGCGAGACGCGCTTCAGGTCCGTGATCACGCTACGCCGGTCCGGCGTGTAGCGCAGGAACAGGCGCAGCGTCTTCTTCGGCTTCTGCTCTTCCACCACCTTGAAATTCGCTAGATATCCTTCCTCTTTCAGGATGCGCGCCAGCTCCACCTTCAATTTCGAGCTGGGCAAATCCACGCGCGAGTGCTTCGCGCGCGAGGCGTTGCGAATTCGCGTCAGTAAATCGGCAATCGGATCAGTCGTCATTCTTCCTCGTCCTTAACCTTCCTTCGAAAAAACTACCAGCTCGCCTTGGTCACGCCGGGAATTTCGCCCTTCAGCGCGAACCCGCGGAAACAGATGCGGCACATCTCAAACTTGCGCAGGAATGCGCGCGGGCGCCCGCAAACGCGACACCGGTTGCGCCAGCGGACCTTGAATTTCGGTTTCTTCAACTGCTTTGCGAATTGCGCGGTGCGTCCCATGCTCGCTCTTTCTCCTTATAGCCTAGCCCTGGACCCTGAACGGCACGCCGAGTAGCTTCAGCAGCTCGCGCCCTTCTTCGTCGTTGCGGGCGGTCGTGGTTATCGTTATGTTCATGCCCTTGATTTTGTCCACTCGCGTGTAATCGATCTCCGGGAATACCAGTTGGTCCTTCAGCCCCAGCGTGTAATTGCCGCGCCCATCAAAAGAGTTCGGCGGCAATCCCTTGAAGTCCCGCACGCGCGGCAGCACGATGCTCGATAGTCGGTCCAGAAACTCATACATCCGCTCGCCGCGCAGCGTCACCATGCAGCCGATGGCCATGCCCTTGCGAATCTTGAAATTCGCGATGGACTTTTTCGCGCGCGTGATCACCGGCTTCTGGCCCGTAATCTGTCCCAGCTCCGCCGCGGCCGTGTCCAACAGCTTCACGTTCGCGCTCGCCTCGCCCAGCCCGATGTTTACCGTCACCTTCTGCACGCGCGGCACTGCCATCGTGTTGCTGAAACCGAAGCGCTTCGATAGCGCCGGCACTGCATCCTTGCGGTACTTTTCATGCAAACGCGTAATCATTTCTCGCCCATACCTCGCAAAAATCTCTAATTCTCAAAAGTCGTGTTGCAGCGCCGGCACGAACGCACCTTGGTTCCATCCGGCAGCGTCGTATGTCCCGCGCGCGTGTGCTTGCCGCATCCCGGACAGACCAGCAGCACGTTGGAAACATGCACTGGCCCTTCCTTCTCCAGAATTCCACCCTTGATGTTCTTCGACGGGTTCGGCCGCGTGTGTTTCTTGATCATGTTCGCGTGCTCGACCGTCACCGTCAGTTTCCAGGGATTCACCGAAAGCACTTTCCCGGTTTTTCCCTTCGAACGCCCGGACATGATTTTCACCGTGTCCCCATGGCGTATGCTGAATGCTGCCGGCTTTTGCTGTATTTTTCGCATGGTTACCACACTTCCGGCGCAAGCGAGATGATCTTGGTGAACTTCTTGTCGCGCAACTCGCGGGCTACCGGCCCGAAAACGCGCGTTCCAATCGGCTCGTTCGCATCATTAATCAATACCGCCGCGTTATCGTCAAAACGGATGTACGTCCCGTCCTTGCGCCGCTGCTCTTTGCGCGTGCGCACGATCACGCACTTCACCACGGAACCCTTCTTTACCTGGCTTTCCGGCTGCGCTTCCTTCACCGCCGCCGTGACGACGTCGCCCAGTCCCGCCGTCAACCCCGCATCTCCGCCCAACGGCAGGATGCAGGTCAGCTGGCGCGCGCCGGAATTGTCCGCCACCGTCAGCCATGTTCGCATCTGTACCATGATCTTGCTCCCTGTTTAGCCGCGCCCTTGTGCTGGGCACCCCGCGCAATCGCTGAGCCGTTCTTTAGGCCACGCGCGTCGAGCGTTGCAATACTTCCTTTAACCGCCAGCGCTTCAACTTCGAAAGCGGCCGCGTCGAGGCAATCTGCACCGTGTCGCCCACGTGTGCTTCGCCGGTCTCATCATGCGCGTAGTATTTCTTGGTGTGGCGTACCACCCGGTGATACAGCGGGTGCTGCACCGCGCGCGTCACCTTCACCACAATGGTCTTCTGCATCTTCGTCGAAGTCACGATCCCGGTCAGTTCCTGCCGGATTCCGCGCTCCGCCCTGCTCTGTTCCACCGCACCCGCTGCTTCGTTTGCCATTACGCCTTCCTCAATTCAGTTTCGCGCAGTACCGTCTTGATCCGCGCGAAATCGCGCTTTGCTTCCCGCAGCTTCTTCAATCCTTCGGCCTGTCCGGTCGAAAGCTGAAAACGCAGCCGGAAAATCTGCTCGGCGAGCTCGCCCTGCTGGGTCTCGAGCTCGGCTTTGCTCATCTCGCGGTACTTCACCGTGCGACTCGCGTTACGTTCCGCCATTACAGTTCCTCCGCCCGGCTGACAAACTTCGTCCGGATGGGCAGTTTGTGCGAAGCCAGCTTCATCGCTTCCGTTGCCGACACCAAGTCCACGCCGGCCATTTCGAACATCACTCGCCCCGGCTTTACCACCGCCACCCACTTCTCCGGTGGACCTTTGCCCTTACCCATACGAGTCTCGGCCGGCTTCTTGGTATAAGGCTTGTCCGGGAAAATCCGGATCCACAATTTTCCGCCACGCTTGATGAATCGCGTAATCGCCACGCGCGCCGCTTCAATCTGTCGGTCCGTAATCCAGGCCGGTTCCAATGCCTTCAGCCCGTACTCACCAAACGCCAGCGCTCCACCGCGCCACGCCTTGCCAGTCCTTCGCCCGCGCTGCTGCTTGCGGTACTTTACTTTTTTCGGCATCAACATAAATTTTTGCCCGTGTCCTTAATCTTTAAGCGTTACGCTTTTGCCGCCGCAGCCGCCGCATTCTTGTTTACGCGCTGCGGGATCTTTTCACCCTGGTAAATCCAGCACTTCACGCCAATCACGCCGTACGTGGTGTGCGCCTCGGCCGTGCCAAAATCAATGTCCGCGCGCAGCGTCTGCAGAGGCAGCCGCCCCTGCAGATACCATTCCTTGCGCGCGATTTCCGCGCCGTTCAACCGACCCGCCACACGCACCTTAATTCCCTTGCATCCAAAACGCAGCGCCGAATCCACCGCCTTGCGCATCGCTCTGCGGAAAGCCACACGCTTTTCCAGCTGCAGCGCAATAGACTCCGCCACCAGGTGCGCGTCCAGCTCCGGCCGGTGCACTTCCTGAATGTCAATGTGTACTTCGCGCTTGGTGCGCTTCTGCACGTCGGCCTTCAGCTTGTCGATTTCCGAACCCTTGCGGCCGATGATGATTCCGGGACGCGCGGTATAAATTCGCACCACCAATTTGTTCGCGGCGCGCTCCACGTCGATTCCGCTGATCCCCGCGGACTTCAGCTTTTCCTTCAGCTGCTTGCGCAGGACCACGTCTTCATGCAGCAGGTCGGCATAATCCTTCTTTGCGAACCAGCGCGATTTCCAGACCTTGTTGTAGCCCAGTCGAAAACCGTACGGATGTGTTTTCTGCCCCAAACTGTCCTCCCGCTACTTCTTCTTTTTCTGTCCCGGCTTATTTCTTTGTTCCAATGCCTTGCGAGCTTTGCGTACCGCGCCCTTCACGCCCTTCGATGCCTGCGCTTCGGCCGCCGCTGCCGCCACACGATCGGCCACGGCGCGGTGATGCTCGGAAACCTCGACTACAATGTGGCTCGTCCGCTTCTGGTAACGGAACCCGCGGCCCATCGGCGCCGGACGCATGCGCTTCCAGCGCGGCCCCTCATTCACGAAGCAGCGCGTCACGAACAGCTCGTCCACGTCCAGCGTCTCGCCGGAATCTTCGGCCTTGCGCTCGGCGTTCGCGATCGCGCTGCGCAAAGTTTTCTCAATATCCTTCGCCACCCGCTTCTTCGTGAATTGCAGCGTGTGCAGCGCTTCTTCCGCGCGCCGTCCGCGAATCAGGTCAATCACCAGGCGCGCCTTCTGCGGCGATACCCGCGTATAACGCGCCTGGGCGATTCCCCCGATCTGCGCTGCCTTGTCCGTCGTTTCCTGAATTGCCGTTGCCATCGTTTATGCCCTTTAAGACTTCGCTGCCGGAGCTGCTCCGGCTGCTGGTGCCGCACCGGCCGCTGGCGCGCCGGCCGATGCTGCGGCCCTTTCAAGAGCCGCTTTCACCGCGTGCCCTTTAAAAGTCCGCGTCGGCGCGAATTCGCCCAGCTTGTGTCCGATCATCTGCTCGGTGATGTACACGGGAATGAACTTCTTGCCGTTGTGCACCGCCAGCGTGTGCCCGATCATGTCCGGCAAAATCGTCGAACGGCGCGACCAGGTCTTCAAAACTTTCTTTTCGTTGCGGGCGTTCAGGCCTTCCACCTTCTTACGCAGGTGGCCGTCAATGAACGGTCCCTTCTTGAGCGAGCGCGGCATCTTTTGTCCTACTCCTCCACGCGGCGCAGCTTCACCCACTGCGCGCGGCGAACTCTCTTGAATCCACGCACCGGCCCGGAAACCCGGTGCGACAACGGGCAGAAAGGACAAACAAACCGCGTCCCCTGCGCGTTCGGAATTCTCTCCACAATGACCGCCCAGCCCGACCGGCACAACCGGTACTGAATCTGCGGCGCGGGCACTGACTTCGAAGCAATCTTCACCACCGGCTTAGCTGCGCGCCGCGGAACTGCTTTCCGCGCACGCGTCCCGCGCCGGGGCGCGCGTCTGGACGCACGCTTCGTTGCACGCCTGGATGCCCGGCTAGATGATCGTGTGGCTGTCATCGAGTAACTCCCCATTGTCCCCCGCGCCGGGTTCATTGCGTTTCTACTGCTCCTCACAACTTCACCGAGGTTATGGCTTGCGCCGTTCCACAATCATCCGGTCGCTCGGACGCTTCTTGCGCGTCTTCGCTCCCAGAGTCGGAAATCCCCAAGGCGTTTGCGGATGGTTGCCCTTCACGCGCCCTTCCCCGCCGCCGTGCGGGTGATCCACCGGGTTCATCGCCACGCCGCGCACCGTCGGCCGCTTGCCATGCCAGCGTGTCCTTCCCGCCTTGCCGTACGTCACGTTCTCGTGGTCCAGATTGCCCAGCTGTCCCACCGTCGCCATGCAATCAATGCTGAACTTGCGCACTTCACCCGAAGGCAGCTTCACCAGCGCGAAATCGCCTTCCTTGCTCATCAGTTGCGCCGCGCCGCCCGCCGACCTCACCACCTGTCCGCCCTTGCCCGGATAAAGCTCCAGGTTGTGAATCATCGTGCCGGGAGGAATGTTGCGAATCTGCAGCGCATTGCCCGGCAAAATTTCCGCGCCCGCGCCGTTCTGCACCGTCATGCCCACTTCCAGGCCCACCGGCTGCAAAATGTAGCGCTTCTCGCCATCCGCATAATGCAGCAGCGCAATGCGCGCGGAACGGTTCGGGTCGTATTCGATCGCCGCCACTTTCGCGGGAATCCCGGTCTTCTCGCGCCGGAAATCCACGTTGCGGTATTTCTGCTGGTGCCCGCCGCCGCGATGCCAGGCGGTCACTTCGCCGTGCGAATTTCGTCCGCCGGTGCGCTTCTGCACTTCCACCAGCGATTTTTCCGGTGTTTGCTTGGTGATCTCGCTCTTATCGAGCATAGTCAGAAAGCGTCGTGACGGTGTGTACGGTTTAAATGTTTTTATTGCCATTATTGCCTCTTACCGGTTCCCCTCGAACTGTCTTGCGTCTTGCCTGCCCACCGATCTGATTGCTCAGCGGCTCTTGCCTGCCGCCCACTCCGGGCCCACTCGCAAACGGAACATCGCAAAACGAAACATCTCTAAACTAAATGTTCTCGGCGTACTCGATCATCTTTTCGCCTTCCTTCAGCCGCACGTACGCCTTCTTCCAATCGCTGCGGAAACCCTCAGCGCGTCCCCGCCTGCGGAACTTGCCGTGGAAAATTGCCGTGCGCACGTGATCCACTTTCACCTTGAAAACGCGCTGCACCGCTTCCTTGATTTCCGTCTTGGTCGCGTCCTTCGCCACCTCGAACACCACGGTGTGCTGCGTTTCCTTCACGCCCAAACCCTTTTCGGTGATGATGGGACGCCGGATAATCTGATAAACCCTGTTCTCCATCGCTTATCCCTTCTTCCCTTTGGGCTTGGCTTTGGCCTTGGCTGCTTTTTTCGCCGTGGGCTTCTTCGCCGACTTCTCTGTTTTCGCAGCGGCAGCTCTCGCCGGAGCTTTCTCCTCCGCGCTCTTCTCGCTCGCGGCTTTTTTCGCACCCGCTGCCGGAGCCGGCTCAATCTGTACCGGCACGTCCGGACGCGTCGCCGAAAGCGAACGGCTCAACTTCGCCACCGCTTCGCGCGACAGCATCACGTGCTCGTGCCGCATCAAATCGTAAGGCTCCAGGGCCGTCGGCGGCACCAGCGTCACACCTGCAATGTTGCGGCTGGCGCGTTCCAGATTCACGTTCGCGCCGCTTTCCACCAGCAGGTACGTTTCCGTCTCGTCGTTCAATTTGCCCAGCATCGCGCGAAACGCTTTCGTCTTGTGCGATTCCAGCTTCCAGCCATCCACCACGGTCAATTTCTGCTCCGCTACTTTGGCGGACAACGCCGAGCGCAGCGCGCCCAGAATCATTTTCTTCGGCAGCGCATAATCGTAGCTGCGCGGCACCGGGCCGTGCACTGTGCCGCCATGCCGCCACAAAGGCGAGCGGATCGACCCGACGCGCGCACGTCCCGTGCCCTTCTGCTTCCACAGTTTCTTGCCCGAGCCGGAAACTTCGCTCTTGTCCTTGGTCTTGTGCGTTCCGGCGCGCTCGCCCCTCAGATGATGACGCACAGCTTCGTGCAGCAGGTGCGCGTTCACCTTCGCGGCAAACACATCGTCGGCCAACTCAATCTGCCCGACTTTCTTTCCTTCCAGGTTCTTCACGTCCACAACAGGCATCGTGTCGTCTCTCTCGCTTGCAAATTTCGCTTACAGATGCGCCTTGGCCTTGCGAATAAAAATGTAACTGCCCTGCGGCCCGGCCACTGCGCCGCGCACCAGCAACAAGTTCTCTTCGGAATCCACTTTCACCACCCGCAAATTCTTCGAAGTCTTGCGCTCGTTCCCCATGTGCCCCGGAAAATGCTGCCCCTTCCACACGCGCGAGGGAAACGAGCTCGCTCCGATTCCCCCGGGAGCTCTGTGAAACATCGACCCGTGGCTCGCGTCGCCGCCGCGGAAATGCCAGCGCTTCACGCCGCCCTGAAATCCCTTGCCCTTGCTCACGCCGGTCACATCCACCAGCTCGCCCACCTTGAAGCTCTCGACCAGCACGCGATCTCCGGACTTCACTTCGTCCTTCACATCGTCCAGGCGAATCTCTTTCAAATAACGCAGTGGGGCCACATTCGCCTTCTTGAAATGGCCGGTGCGCGCCTTGTTCACCCGCTGCGGTTTGATGAATTCCACCAAGCCCAGCTGCACCGCTTCGTATCCATCCGTAGTCTTGGAGCGCCGCTGCACCACCACGCACGGCCCCGCCTGCAGGACAGTGCAGGGAACCGCTGTGCCGTCGTCCGCAAAAATCTGCGTCATCCCCAACTTGATTCCCAATATGCCGTTGACTGCCATCTCGCTCTCTCGTTCCTTGCGCCTTCCACGAGCGAAGGCGCTTTCGATTCTGTTCACGAAGCGCTACTTACGAATTACTACTCACTTCCCAGTATGCTCGCGTCCGAAAGCTTTAATCTCGACGTCCACGCCCGGCGGCAGATCCAGCTTCATCAACGCGTCCACCGTGTCCGGTGTCGGCTCGAGAATGTCAATCAGCCTCTTGTGCGTGCGCATTTCAAACTGTTCACGCGATTTCTTGTCCACGTGCGGCGAACGCAATACCGTCCAGCGGTTGATGACCGTGGGCAGAGGAATCGGCCCGGCCACGTCGGCTCCGGTGCGCTTCGCGGTGTCCACAATTTCTTTGGTGGATTGATCGAGAATGCGGTGATCGTAGGCCTTCAAACGAATCCGAATTTTTTCTCCGTTTGGCATAATTACTCGATGATCTCGGCAACCGCTCCGGCGCCCACGGTGTGCCCGCCTTCGCGAATCGCAAAGCGCAAGCCCTTCTCCAAAGCGACCGGTGTTATCAGCGTAATCTCACACGATATGTTGTCGCCCGGCATCACCATCTC
>DATNLN010000123.1:0-8978 GCA_035602855.1 Candidatus Acidiferrales bacterium | reverse complement strand
CGTCGTGGCCGCGAGACTGGGCAGCCCGCGCGCGCTCGGCACCCGCCTGCGAAAATCTAAATGCGTCCCAGAATCACTAGAATCACGACAACCAGCAGCACCAAGCCCAACCCACCTGTCGGGAAATAGCCCCACTCGCGGCTGTGTCCCCAACGCGGGAAAGCGCCTATCAGCGCCAGGATCAAAAAGATAATCAAGATCGTTCCGAGCATTTTTTCTCCTTTTTTCTATCCGTTTGTACCGGGAACCCGGCGCTGCGGGGTTGTGCGATCCGTGCGGATCACCTTCGCCCCGCAGCGGGTTGCGCAAGATGGTTACAATACGACGCTAATCGAAACGCGAGCGCCGGGATAATACGGGTTATAGAGGTAATACCCGCCGTCAACGTAATCAACATACACATCGTCGGTGTAGTACCAGCCGACGGGCCACGGCTGTACAAATCCGAACCAAAAGCCGCCGTACTGAAAGCGCGAATATCCTCCGACCATTTCGGGTTGGCTGATGATGAAAACGTGCTCACGGCCAAAATTAGCCCGGAAACGATCATCCGGAATGCGCGCGCTGCCTCTGGCGCTCAGACGCAGCGCCGGTACAGCGCGCTGTTTCTGTTCTTCGGCCGGAGTCCGCTGCGCATGTTGCTGGGTATTGGATTTCGCCTGCGCTGGCTGGCTCTTCGCTTGTTGCTGTTGTTTCTCAGGTTTGGCTGCTTCCTGTTTTTCCGGCTTGGTCTCTTCCTGTTTCGCAGGTTTAGTCGCTTCTTGCTTGGGGGGCTGGGTCTCCTGCTGTTTTTCGGTCTTCGCCGGTTCCGGTTTTACTGGCTTGGTCTCTGGTTGATTTGCAGGTTTGGCCTCCGGCTTCGCTTCTGGCTTAGCGTCCTGTTCGTGCTGCTCCTGGCGCGGGTAAGCGCTCGCCGTATTGCCCAGGAGCAAAAGCATTGCCGCTGTGCTGAGTACTCCAAAGCGGTTCATAAGTCATGCCTCCATTCGTGCGAATCGGCACGCCGCCGCTCCTTGCGTCTGGCGCGGAAGTTATTTCGCTGCCCTACGGCCGGTTGGCGCGCGGCAGCCACTTTCGCTGTGACCCATTCAGGACTGTTTAGGTTCCAACGCGCATCCGCGACAGAGAGTGAAACAGTCCAAAAATGTTCAACAGCCACAAAACCGTGACGATCACCACCACGGCGTTCAAAATTGATTTGATCGATCCCGCCATCGGTATGAAATTGTTCACCAGCCACAGCAGAACTCCCACCACGATCAAAACCATCAATACTTGAAGTAACGGCATAAGCTTTTAACCCCTTTCTCTTTGCAGACACTTCGGCATGTTCCAAGTTGTCGTAGGCAATTTCTGGCTTAATCCCCTGTTACCGGCGGCTGGACTGAGAGGAAACCTGCGATCTCCGGTGTCGTTCAGGTGAAGGTTCTTGGACTGGATTCCGGCCTGTTACGACTGGTTCACCTAGGCAACATCTTAGAGAAGCCTAATGACCATTTCTGTTCATTACTGCACACTACCTGGATTTTGATTGTGCTCGTGCTGGTGCTACGATATCCAAATCGGGAGGGGGCTTACGGCAGTGCCAAGCAAAGCGCATCGCCCCACGGCGGCGAGCAGCAAGAAATCCAGCGGCAGGGTTTCCAGCGCCCAGAAGACATTCAGCGCCCAGAATTTTCTGGAGTCCTCTGGCGTGGCGAGGAAAGTCGCGGAGTTCCAGAAGAAGGAAACGATTTTCTCGCAAGGTGACGTCTGCAGAGATGTGTTATACATCCAGAAAGGCGGCGTACGCCTCTCCGTCGTGAATGAAACCGGCAAGGAAGCCGTGGTGGCGGTCTTGGGCCCGGGAGATTTTTTCGGCGAAGGATGCCTAGCCGGTCAGCCGATCCGGATCGGGACGGCCACCGCGATCACCCCGACCACGGCGCTGGTGATTGAAAAGAAGGAAATGATCCGCGTGCTGCACGACGAGCACGAATTTTCCGACCGCTTCATCACCTACATGCTTTCGCGCAACATCCGCATCGAAGAGGACCTGGTCGACCAGCTTTTCAATTCCAGCGAGAAGCGCTTGGCGCGCACGTTGCTTCTGCTGGCCCGCTACGGCCAGCAGGATAAACCGCAGCGAGTCTTGCCCAAGGTGTCCCAGGAAACGCTGGCGGAGATGGTGGGCACCACCCGTTCGCGCGTGAATTTTTTCATGAACAAATTCCGCAAGCTCGGTTTCATCAAGTACAACGGCGGCCTGCAGATCAACACTTCTCTGTTGAGCGTCGTGCTGCACGATTGACCTCGGTGCCATACCTCTGAAATCCGGACGCCTCCTCTTCCCGCGGCCGGCGCGCGATTCCAAACCAGCAGCGCTGCGCCTAAGGGACCAGCACGATTTTGCCGTACGCGCCGCCAGCCATAATAGCGGTATGCGCGCGTGCCGCTTCGGCAAGAGGAATTTCCTGGCTGACGACGGGACACAGGGATTTGTTCTCGAGACCCGCGATGAGCGCGGCATGGATGCTGGTGACTTCCTGCGGCGTGGCGTTCCATAGGCTCATGCCGAAGATCGCGCCGTCGCGTCCCATCATGTCGCGAGGAGTAATCTCCGCGTTGCCGCGGCTGCCAACCACGGAAACCCTCCCGTGCGGAGCCAGAATCGTGAGATCGCGCCCCAGATTCACATTCGCAAGCATTTCCAGAATCAAGTCGTACCCGCGGCCGCCCGTTGCGGCTAGAGCTCCCTCGAAATGATTCGGCGCCGAATGATCGAGCACCTCGTGCGCTCCCTCGGCCAGCACGAGCGTTCGCCCGCGCTCCGAACCGACCGTGCCGACCACGTGCAGCCCGGCGGCGCGCGCGAGTTGCACCGCCGCGATTCCCACGCCACCGCTCGCGCCATGCACGAGCAGAGTTTCGCCGGCAAGAGCGTGCGCGCGCTGAAATAAGGCGCGATACGCCGTTACGTACGGCACGTGGATCGCCGCACCCTGCGCGAAGGAAACCTGCGCCGGCAGCGGAAAAACGAATTGCTCCTCGCACAGCGCGAGCTGCGCGTAAGTGCCGGACAAGCTGCCGGCCAGATACACGCCGTCTCCCGCTTTGAAGCGCCTGGCGTCCGGGCCGGCCGATTCTACGATGCCGGCGCCGTCGGTTCCCGGCGTGTAAGGAAGCGCCGGCTTTCGCGGATACACTCCGGACCTTATATAGGCGTCCACCGGGTTGACGCCGGCCGCACGAATTCGAACCACCACCTGAGCGCCAGACGGTTTTGGATCGGGCATTTCCTCCAGCTGCATAACTTCAGGGCCGCCGAATTCTTTCACGCGAATCGCTTTCATGGCTTCTCCTGTTCTGTGTGGTCACGGAAGATTTATCATCTTAGACTTTCAGTAGCGATGGCGCGGGCTTGTCGGCGAGTACCGCGTCAATGTTGTCCAGAGCAAGCATGCCCATCGCGGTGTTCGTTTCCAGGGTGGCGCTTCCGACGTGCGGCAGCAAAAAGGTATTCTGCAGGCCGATGTAGGCGGGGTGAATGTTCGGCTCGCCCTCGAAGACGTCCAGGCCGGCGGCGGCCACGCGACCCGTCTTCAGCGCCGCGATCAAAGCCTCATCTTCCACCAGCCCTCCGCGCGCGGCGTTGATCACAATTGCGCCTGCCGGCAGCAGCGCGATCCGATCCGCGTCGAGAAAATGATGTGTCTCCGGCGTGTGCGGCGCGTGAAGGCTCAGGAACTCAGCGACACGCAACAAATCCAGCGGGCTTTGCTGAAACACAGCGTCTCCGGCAAGCTGCTGCGAAAGCGGATTGCGGTTGGAGTAGTGAATTTTCATCCCGAAAGCACGCGCCCGTCGCGCAACGGCCTGGCCGATTCGCCCCATGCCGAAGATGCCCAGCACTTTGCCCGTCGGTTGCCATCCCAGCAGACGGGCAGAACTGGTTTTGGCCCACGCGCCGGTGCGTAGCAATTGTTGCGCCTCGTAAGCTCGTCGCGAAGCGCCCAGCAGCAATAGCATCGCGAGGTCTGCGGTTGCGTCGGTCAGCACGCCTGGAGTATTGGCAATCGCTATTTTCTTTGCAGCTGCGGCACGCAAATCAATGTGATCATAGCCCACCGAAAAAGTCGCGATCACTTTCACCGAAGCCGGTACGCGGCGGAAGAATTCGGCGTCCAGCTTGTCCACCGGGCTGATAAAAAGCGCATCCGCTCCTTCCGCTGCGGAGAGCAACTCTTCCCGCCGCAGCGGTGCGTCACTGGGAACGCGGCGCGGCGTGAAATCGCGCGCTATGCGGCCTTCCACAGCAGCGGTGAAATGCTCGGTCAGCACCAGAATGGGTTTGCTCAAGCTCGGTCGCCCTCGCCACTTGGGTTTCTGTCGCCGGGAAGGATTTTACCCGATTCGCACAAAGATGCCCGCACGCGAAAGTGGAACACCGCAAACGCGTGGCCAAGGAGAAATTTCCGGTTAGAATTGCGGGAATCCAGCGACAGGCGCGACGCAATGAACTTTCACATACGCAAGGCGGTCGCTTCCGATGTTCCGCGATTGCGTGAAGTGATTGACGCGTCGGTGCGCGGCCTGCAAGCGCAAGACTATTCGCCGTCACAAATTGATGGCGCGCTGCAGTCCGTCTATGGAGTCGATAGCCAGCTCATTGCGGACGGCACGTATTTGCTGGCCGAGGTTGTGGCATCGGGTGCAACGAAGGCTGAGATCGTCGCCTGCGGTGGCTGGAGCAAGCGCAAGACGTTGTATGGAGGCGATCAGTACGTGCAGCGCGAAGACTCGCTGCTGGACCCGGCACGAGATGCGGCAAAGATTCGCGCGTTTTTCGTGCATCCGGATTGGGCGCGGCGCGGCATCGGCACTTTGATCCTGGAAGCCTGCGAGAGGGCTGCGCGTGCAGCGGGTTTCACGCGCCTGGAGATGGGCGCAACGCTGAGCGGGGTGGCTTTCTATCGTGCGCAGGGTTATGTGGCCCTGGAAAATCTGGAAGTGCGCCTGAGCAACGGCGAAATGCTGCCGATCGTAAGAATGGCGAAAGATTTCAAGTAAGCGCCTTGCATGCTTTGCTGAATTTTCGCGTGCCAAGCGCCCGTCGGAAAACAACTAATTTGTTGCGGCGCCCAGATACTGGTTGAACCAATCCACAGCGCGCTCGCTCACATCGCGAGAATGCGCAGGGTTCACGAAATGATGCCCTTCGTGCGGGTAGATCACTAGCTCCGTAGGCACTCCCAGCGTTTTCAGCGCGTGCCAGAATTCGTAGGATTGCGGCGCGGGACATTCGCCGTCGCTGTCTCCCACAATCACCAGAGTGGGCGTCGTCACTTTCTTGATGAAAGTGATCGGCGACATTTTTGCGTATAGTTCCGGATCGTCGTAAACGGTCGCGCCCATAAACGGGATCATCCACTGATCAATTTTATTTTCGCCGTAATAGCTTTGCCAGTTCGCAAGGCCCGCACCGGAAACAGCGGCGCGAAAACGATTCGTCTGGGTGACGCCCCACATGGACATGTACCCGCCATAGCTCCAACCAGTGATGCCCAGACGCGCTGGATCAACCGGCGCCGCCTGGATGGCTTCGTCCACGCCCGCAAGAATGTCGCGAAAATCTCCTCCACCGAAATTCTTCACGTTCGCCGCCGTAAATTTCTCGCCCTGTCCATAGCTGCCGCGCGGGTTCGGCTGCAGCACGAAATATCCCTGCGAAGGCAACGCCATCGCGTAATCCCAGCGCGTGGGCCAGTAGGGCTGCACCGCCCACGAAGGTCCGCCGTGAACGCGCACCACCAGCGGATATTTTTTCGAAGCATCGAAATCTGTGGGATAGGTGAGCCATCCCTGCACGGTTCCGATGTCCGTCTTCCAGTGCAAGCTCACCGATTTTCCCCAAGCCGGGCGCAATCCGGAATTGCGGTGCGTGATTTGCCGCCAAGCGCCGATCGCTCCCACCCAGACTTCGGCGGGCTGCGTGAACGATTGCCGCACAACGGCGGACATCGTTCCATCCGCGGAAAGCGAAATGCTGGAATCGTAGTCCGTGTCTGCGACGCGTTCCTCGCCGCGCCAGAGTTCGACGATCTTGTTTTTCGCCAGACCTAGACGCGCGACGCCCGTGCCGCCGTCCACGATCCCGGCGAAAATAATGCTGGAGGAATCGGCCGACCAACCAAGGCTGGACGCGCTGAATTTCATGTCCGGCGTCAGGTTGCTGATTTCCCCGCCGTCCGCCGCCACGGAATAGATGTCGCCGCCGACGATCGCCTCATCGCTCATCAGGCCGCCGATGAACGCGATTTTCTTCCCGTCCGGAGACCAGTGCGGCTGCGCGATCTGCCGGCCCGGCTTCTCGATCAGCGTTTTCATCGCGCCACCCGCGGCACTGACGGTCATCAGGCTCGCGACATACCAATTATCGTCGCCGCTTCCGTGTGCTGCGGTGACCACCAGGCGCTTGCCATCGGGCGCCCAGTCGAATTCATACACATAAAGTTCGCGCGGCGAAATTTGCCGCACGCGCGCCGTTGCTGCATCCACCAAAGCGAGCCTTTCCTCGTGCAAATCCTCGGACACAACGCCTTCGTCCGGAGTTTCCGCCACCAGCGGTCCGGAAGCGCGTGTGGCATTTTCGGTGAACAGCAGCGCTATCGTCTTACCGTCAGGAGACCAAGCCGGCGTGGAAAGAAATCCCTTCAGGTGCGTGAGTTGCTTCGGAGCACGACCGCCGCTTGCATCCAGGACAAAGAGCTGCAGCTGGCCCGGCGATCCAGCGTCAGAAAGAAACGCGATGCGCTTGCTATCCGCGGACCAGGCCAAATCGTGCTCTTCGCGTGCGGCTTTGCCATCCCCGGCGGTAATTCGTCTCGCAACGGCGCCTGCGCTCGTAGACTCGAGATAAATGGCGGAGTTGGAAGATGGCGCATTGCCGGGTCCAGGAAGCGATTCAACCCATGCCACATTTTTTCCGTCGGGTGAAATCGCGGCTTGCTGGAAGGCGCGGACGCCGAACATCGCGCGCATTGCATCATCGAGTGCCGGATTTGATTTCGGTTTGGCAGGGTTTTGGGCAACGACGGTTACACCCAACAGAAAACAGCCGGCTAAGAGGAGGGAGGCTTTCGTCCATTCTGCTTTCATTCTTTCTCCGGAAGAGGTTTTTCGCTCGCGCGCGGCGAAACGGCGCGAAACAAAACGTAAACGGGCAGCCCGCTGGCAATCACGACCAGCCCTGGCAGCGTCGTCGCAGTTCGGTAGCAAAGCAGGATCACCAGAATTACGCTCGCGCCCAATATGTACAGCGCCGGCACAACAGGATAGCCGAAAGTCTTGTAGGGACGCTCGGCGAGGGGTTTCGTGCGCCGCAAACGAAAAATGCCGATGATGGTCAGAATGTAAAAAATCAGCACCGCTGAGACAACGTAGTCCAGCAAATTGCTATAAAGGTTGCCGTATTTTCCGGTCAGCGGATCGAAAGTGCGCGGCAGCACCAGAAATGCGGCCCACATTCCTTGCACCAGCAGCGCAACTCCGGGCACTCCGGCGCGATTCAGGATTCCCGTGCGCTGGAAGAACAACCCGTCGCGCGCCATCGCGTAATACGCGCGAGAACCGGTCAGCAACATTCCGTTGATGCAGCCGAAAGTGGAAACCATGATCGCCAGTGCCATTAGCATGACGCCCAGTCCGGGAAAAATCGCCTGCAGAGTGGCGGTGGCCACGCGGTCGAATTCCGCGTGCTGAATCGCGTCCAGCGGAAGCGTGAAAAGGTAAGCCAGATTCACCAGCAGGTAGAGTCCAATCACCATGCCGCTGCCCAGCGCAAGCGATAGCGGAATATTGCGGCGCGGATTCTTCACTTCGCCGGCCGTAAACGTGATGTTGTTCCAGGCGTCCGCCGCGAAGAGCGAGCCCACCTGCGAAACGCACAACGCCACAAAGAGTCCGTAACCGGTAGCCGCACTGATTCCAGCTGCGATCGGAACGTATCCGCTGGGCGACCACATCGCGCCAAAGTTCGCATGAATCGCCGCGGCGTTCCGTCCAAAGAAAATGCCGGCAACGATCAGTCCGGCCAGCGACGCAATCTTGCTGGTAGTAAAAACATTTTGAATCACCTTGCCGTAATTCAAGCCGCGCGAATTGCTCCATGTAAGCAGCAGAATCACCAGCACCGCGACCAGCTGTGCGGTGGAGAGTGAAATTGCATATCCGGACGTAATGTGCACAGGCTCGATAAGGTAATGAGATTCCCGAATGGTTGGCCACAACACGCCGAGAAACCGCGCGAAACCGATCGCCACCGCCGCCACAGTTCCCGTTTGAATGATCAGAAAAAGCGTCCAGCCATACAGAAAACCGAGCGTCGGCGAAAAGGATTCGCGCAAATACACATACTGCCCGCCGGCGTGGGGCATCATGGACGCCAGTTCGCCGTAGGAAAGAGCCGCCGTGATGGTGAGGACGCCGGCGATAACCCATGACAGCAAAAGCCAGCCGGAACTTCCCAGCTGACGAGACATGTCGGCAGAAACGATGAAAATCGCCGAGCCGATCATGGATCCGGCCACGATCATGGTGCTGTCGAACAGCCCCAGTCCGCGGCTGAAACCCGGGGCGTTCACTTCCTGCAGATCGGTCGCATCCTTGCGATCAGACGTAAGTTTCCTCCTGCGCTCGCCGCCGCCGCTCGAATCATCGCGGCAAATGAATACTGCGCTGCCGCCGAGCCCATGAATCACGCCGATGATAGGCCATTGTCGATGCCACTCGGTGGTTTTTTTAAGGAGCGCTTGTCCAATCGCTGAGCGCGCGCACGATTCTCTTTGTTACTTTGATGTTGCGGCCTCCAGTTGCACCGTGTGCAGCAAACCATCCAGATCAGCGCGCGAAAGGTAACGGCCGTTGATCACCACGCTGCGAATCTTGCGCGTGTTGCTGATTGCATCCAGCGGGTTCGCATCCAGCAGCACCAGGTCCGC
>DATNLN010000115.1:0-32977 GCA_035602855.1 Candidatus Acidiferrales bacterium | reverse complement strand
TCGCGCGATCGAGCTGGCCTGGAACCTGGTGCACAAGGAATTCGGCCTGGCCAAGGACAAGCTCTGGGTCACCGTCTATCACGACGACGACCAGGCTTTCGACCTCTGGCGCAAGATCGCCGGCCTGCCGGACGAGCGCATCGTGCGCATCGCCACCTCGGACAATTTCTGGGCCATGGGCGACACCGGGCCCTGCGGCCCGTGCAGCGAAATTTTCTACGACATGGGCCGCGCGGCATCCGATCAAGGCCACACCGATTGCGTGTTCCCCTGCGATTGCGGACGCTATGTCGAAATCTGGAACCTCGTGTTCATGCAGTTCAATCGCGATGCTTCCGGCAACCTAAATCCTTTGCCGAAGCCATCCGTGGATACGGGCATGGGCCTGGAACGCACGACCGCAGTCCTGGAGCACGTGATTTCCAATTACGACACGGATCTTTTCATCCCGCTGACGAAGCGCGCCGCCGAACTTTGTGGGGTCGATTTTTACGGCGAGAAGGCGGTTGAACAAGGAACCGGAGGCGCTGCGTCACTACGCGTGATTGCTGATCATTTCAGGGCAGCTACATTTCTAACTGCTGACGGCGTTGTGCCCTCCAATGAAGGGCGAGGGTACGTTCTGAGGAAAATTCTACGCCGGGCATTCCTTCACGCCCGTCATCTGAACTCAGGCACCTTTCCTCATGTTTGGCAGATGACCGAGGCTGTCCGGAGCCTCATGGGAGAAGCGTATCCCGAACTCATGACCGCGGCACAAATAACGGACCAAATTATCAGATCCGAGGAACAGAGGTTTCACCGGGTTGCTGCGACCGGCCTAAAACAACTCGAGGACGACTTGGCTGCGATTTGGCCACGGCGCGGGGAAGGCGCTCTTCCTGAACTTGTGACATCGGGTGCGCAAGTCCCGATATACGACGGGCATAAAGGATTCAGGCTCTACGACACTTACGGGCTTCCTTTAGATTTCATCGAAGAGGCTGTGCGAGATCGGGGAATACAATTCGATCGGGTTGGTTTTGACCGCGCCAAGGAAGAGCAGCAGGCACGAGGCCGAGCAGCCTGGAAAGGCGTGCACAAAGACGCGGCAAATCCTGTCTATTCAAAACTCGCGCAAACGCACAGGACCGAGCCTGAATTTTACTTTGGGACGAAGACGCGCGACGCGCGCATCGGAGCCATCGTCACCCGACAAGGCGCGGTGAACGAAATCAAGGCGGGCACCGAAGCCGAGGTGGTGCTCGACCGCACCTCGATCTATTCCGAATCGGGCGGCCAGGTCGCCGACACAGGCTGGTTCTACGATAATTCCGGCGCGCTCGAAGTAGCCGAAGTACGCGGCGCCTACTACCCCGTCACCGGACTGATCGCGCACCGCATCGTGGCGAAAGAAGACCTGCGCGTGGGCGATCACGTCGCCACCATCGCCGATCCCGAGCGCCGCCTACGCGACATGCGCAACCACACCGCGACGCACCTGCTGAACGCCGCACTGCGCAATATCCTGGGCACGCACGTAAAGCAAGCCGGCTCGCTGGTCGCACCGGATCATCTGCGTTTCGATTTTTCGCATTTCGCGCAAGTGGATCCCAGCGAACTCTCTGAAATCGAGCAGCAAGTAAACGAGGAAATTCGCAAAAATCTGGAAATGCGCACGGACATCATGAATATTGACGACGCGCTCGCTTCCGGCGCCCTGGCCTTCTTCGGCGACAAGTATCCGGAAGCCAATGTCCGCGTCGTCACCATACCCGACGCTTCCACGCCGCGCGGTTTCTACAGCAAGGAACTTTGCGGCGGCACCCACGTCATACGCACGGGCGACATCGGGGTCTTCAAAATCATCGGCGAGCAATCGGTCGCTGCGGGAGTCCGCCGCATCGAAGCAATTTCCGGCGAGCGCGCCCTCGCCGAATATCAGAAATCGCTCGCGACGCTACGCACCGTCGCGGGAATGCTGAATGCAGGCGAAGACGAAATCATCGCCGCGCTCGAACGCCAATTTGAAGCCAGCAAGCAACTGGAAAAGCAGCTCCAGGCCCTGAAACGCAATGCGGCAGGCTCGCTCGCCGGTGACCTGGTCGAAAAAGCCCGCACTGTGAAGGACGTTCGCCTCATTGCCGCCCAGGTGAACGGTTACGATCGCGACGCAATGCGCCAATTGGTAGACGCTCTGCGCCAAAAATTAGGCTCCGGCGTGGTCGTCCTGGCGTCAGCCGATGATGGAAAAGTCGCTCTAATCACAGCAGTTAGCAAGGACCTGATCCCCAAGCTCCATGCCGGAAAAATTGTCCAGGAACTGGCCAAGCTCCTAGGCGGTTCCGGCGGCGGCCGGCCCGAGCTCGCAGAGGCTGGCGGAAAAGACACATCGGGCATACAAAGCGCCCTTGACCAGGTTTACCCCCTGCTCGACCGATTGCTATAATTGCTGTGGTGCCAGATGCTTACGCCGGAGAAGCCTGCTTCTTCGCCGTACATGTGTCTTTCGTTTGAAAATGGAAGCAAAGCGCTCTGCCTTCCCCGAGGCTCGCTGTAAGGTCGTCCGTCAGCGCCCCTGAAAAGGCGCCGGCGAACACTATAACCATGAACAGGAACTGCATCCCGGTTGCAGTGCTGGTCGCGGGCGCGCTCTTTGCGCTGTCGACGCCGCTGTGCGCCCAGATTGCAACCCAGGTGGACGAGCGCGGCAAGCTCGTCTTCGTGAATGGGGATTCCCCCAACGCACGTCGCGGGAGTACTATCAGTCCTACGGCGAGCGGTCCAAATTCCCGCTCCGCGCTTTCGGCCGAGTCTGCGGCGGAAACGCTCGGCGCCAATGACGGACGTCTCGATCGCATCGTGCGCGATGCGGCGGTGCGTCATCAAGTGGATCCCGCGCTGGTGAAAGCCGTAATCAGCACGGAATCGGGATGGAATCCGCAAGCGGTGTCTCGCAAGGGCGCCGTGGGGTTGATGCAGTTGATCCCTGGGACGGCACAACGCTTTGGCGTCGGCAATCCCTTCGATCCCGCGCAGAACGTGGAAGGCGGGACGACGTACCTGAAAGCTCTGCTGGATCGTTATAACGGCGATTTAAGCAAGACGCTCGCGGCTTACAACGCCGGTGAGCACGCCGTCGATGCCAACCGAGGCGTTCCGCCCTACTGGGAAACGCAGCGGTACGTACAGAAGGTGCAGAACGCATACTTTCACCCCGGTTCGGGCCGCGACTCGACGCTCTGGACTCCGCCAAGAAATCCAGTGCGAAAAGAAGTAGACTCGAATGGCCGGGTAATTTTTACGAACGAATGACGCACGTGGTATCCGCCAGAATATTGCCGGCCCGATGGCTCCTCCTAGCCCTGGCGCTAGCCGTCCCCCTTTGTCTGTCCGCGCGAACCGACCGCAAGATGGATGCGCGCGAACAATTTGCGCACGCAGTGCGGATGCGCACTACTCTGGAAGGCACGCCGCAGAAAGAACGTTCTCTCGTCGATTACCGAGCGACTGTCGCTGCCTATCACAAGGTTTATCTGATCTCGGCGCAGGCGGAGGAAGTGACGCCTTCGCTGATCGCCGAAGCTGAGTTGTATGAGGAAATGGGGCGATTGTTCGACGCCAAGTATTTTCAATCCGCGATTGAGTCCTACAATTTTCTGCTGAAGCAGTATCCGGGCAGCCGTTACCGCGAGCAGGCTCTGTATTCGATCGGCCTGGTGCAGAAAGACGGCTTGCATCAGCCCGAAGCGGCCGAAGCGACGCTAAAGGAATACATCAAACGCTTCCCCAAGTCGGATCTGGCAAGTGATGCGCGCGTGGCATTGAAGGATATCGCCGAGACGCGCGAAAAGGCCAAGGCACAAGCTCTGGCGCAAGCACAAGCCCAAGCGCAGGCCCAGGCGAGGCTCCAGGCTCAATTGCAAGCGCAGGCCAAGATGCAGGCCGCGGCTGCGACGGGCGCTTTCCCGGAATTGAAAGGCACAATCGTGGAGCAGCAGGAGAGCCAGAACGGAACGCCGCGCGTGCTGGATGTGAAAAGCTGGAACACGGAAAATTCCGCGCGCATCGTGGTGACTTTGAGCGACACGATTGCATTCAATGCCGCGCGCATCGCCGCGCCGGACCGCGTGTATTTCGATTTACACCGAGCGAAGCTGACGCCGGACATCGCCAAGAAAAACTGGGACGTGAAGGACGGGCTGC
The DNA here is from genome assembly GCA_035602855.1 of Candidatus Acidiferrales bacterium. Classification (GTDB taxonomy): domain Bacteria; phylum Acidobacteriota; class Terriglobia; order Acidiferrales; family UBA7541; genus Palsa-295. Next base: position 28,792 of record DATNLN010000115.1, on the reverse strand, counting down.
TGAAGTCCTTGCGCCTGGGCCAGAACAAGGACGGCGTCGTGCGGCTGGTACTGGATGTGAATGGCGCGCGCGATTATTCCGGTTATTTGCTTTCCAATCCGTACCGGTTGGTGATTGAGTTTCACGCGAAACCCGTGACAGCTTCCGGCAGCGAAGTTGCTGATGCGACGCCAGCGCCTGCTGTGCCCGCCGCTTCGATTTCCGGCGCTGCGGCAAAGAACGGGAAAGCGGAAACCGACGATACGGATGCAAAACCGCGCGCTGTCACCGGCGAGACGGTAGCAGTGAACACTGAGAGTAAGCCTACGGCCGCTGCGAAACAGCCTGCTGCGAAATCGAAGGCGGACGCGACAAAATCGGCTGCGCTGGTCCCGCCGACGGAATCGAAACCGACGCGCGATGGGCAGCGTTCTCTGACGCGCGCGCTAGGATTGAAGATCAGCCGGATCGTGATTGATCCGGGCCACGGAGGACATGACACGGGAACGATCGGGCCGCATGGGCTGATGGAGAAAGACCTGTGCCTGGATGTGGCGCTGCGCCTGGGCCACGAGATCGAAGAGAAACTTCCGGCCGCGGAAGTGATTTACACGCGCAAGGACGACACTTTTGTGCCGCTCGAAGAACGCACGGCGATCGCCAACGAAGCGAAGGCGGACCTTTTCATTTCCGTGCACGCCAATTCCAGCCACGACGCGGCTGCGCGCGGAATCGAGACATACTATTTGAATTTTGCCACTTCGGAAGAATCCATGGCGGTGGCGGCGCGCGAAAACGCTCTGGCGCAGTCGTCGCTGCACGATTTGCAGGACATCATCAAGAAAATCGCGCGTAACGAGAAAGTGGAAGAATCCAAGGAACTCGCGAGCGACATTCAGGATTCGCTGACGCATCGCCTGCAGTTAGTGAGTCAGGACGAGCGGAATCGCGGCGTGAAGAAGGCTCCGTTCGTGGTGTTGATCGGCGCGAATATGCCTTCGGTGCTGTCGGAGATTTCCTTTATCAGCAACCCCAGCGATGAGAAGCTGCTGCGCAAGACCGACCAGCGGCAACGCGTTGCCGACGGCCTGTATCGCGGCATCGCCTCCTATCTCGATAGCCTCAATAGTCTTTCCTACGACAAGTCCAAGCTCGTCTCCGCAAACCGCACCTCGGGCGGCGGGTCCGCGACAGTAGCTTCCGACGGGAACCCTAAGTAGAATATTGGCGTCTAATAAAGGGACACTATGCGCCTCGCCATATCTTCGTTCATTCTATTCGGGTTTCTAGCCGCCCTACCTGCTTCCGCGCAAGGCATTCTTCCGAACTCCTTCGCTGGGTGGAATGCGACCAGCCGCGGCTCCTTTGACGGCAGCGGTCTAATCAATGACGACACGACGGTTCCTGCAGGCTCGTCGCTTGCGGCTGCGCAGGAATACGGTTTCACGGTTGGCGAGCAGGTGACCTACGTGCGGGGTGCCGGCGAGACCCTGTACCTCAAGGTTTACCGGATGAGAGACCCCAGCGGTGCGTATGGCGAGTACTCGTACCTGCGCACGCCAAATCTGTCGCGGCCGGGACCGAACGAGCATTCCGCTCTGTCTGCCGATCACGCGCTCGTGCTGGTGGGAAACCTGGTACTCGATATTCGTGGCAGAGAGCTGATCAAGAATGCGAACGATTTGAACTCTTTGGTCAGCGCCGTCTCGCCGAACGCCCTGCAGGGTCCGCTGCCGACGCTGAGCGAGCACCTGCCGACGAAAGGATTCATTGATCGTTCCGACAAATACATTTTGGGGCCGCTGACGCTGGACCAATTTTTCCCTGTGTCGCAGAAGGACTGGTTGGGATTTTCAACCGGAGCTGAAGCGGAGGTCGCGCGATATCATGTGGACGGGCGCGAACTGAATCTGCTGATTGCAGACTTCCCTACTCCGCAGACGGCGCAAAAAAAATTGGGCGAGCTGCAGCAGGACTATCATGTGAACGCAGCGAACCCGGACCAAAATGGTTCACCGGTGTTCGCCAAACGCTCCATCACGCTGCTGGTAATTGTGTTTGGCGCGCGCACGCAAGCGGAAGCGGATAAATTGCTGAATCAGGTTCAATCCGGAGCAGAAGTCACTTGGAACGAGCCGACATTTCAGTTCAAAGAGCCGCCGATCACTACGATGATTGTCGGAGCGATCATTGGTACCGGTATCATTTGCTGCTTCGCGTTGATTTCAGGCATCGCCTTCGGCGGATTTCGGATTGTGGTGAAGCGATTCTGGCCGGATAAAGTGTTTGATCGCAGCAGCACGATGCAAGTGCTGCAGTTGGGGCTGGGCAGTAAACCCATCAATTCAGAGGACTTCTACGGAATCGAACGAAATCCGCCCAAGTGACCACCCGGTGGAAAAGGTGCATTTTCATGTCTAAGTGTATTATTTTCGGTAGCTTAGAGAATGGTTAAAAAGTGCCCTTTCCTGCTTGACTGATTTCCGCACCTCGTACTAGACTGCGACCGAGGAAAGAGTTCTGCCGCCCACCGCGCAGTGGCCGTGGAGCTTTCTCCCCTCGAAGGCCCGCCGCAAGGTGGGCCTTCTGCTTTTTAGCGTCAGCAAATTCCGCCTGCCGTCTTTTTATTCCCGATTCGCTGCAGCAATCATGACGCAACATCCGGCCATCGGATACCAGTACTGGCTGCAGCAGAATCAAGGCGATGCGGCGAAAACGTGTTGTCGACATTTCCGAAACCGATGCGTAGGAACGTATGCGGGTCGAGCGTTGCGTACAACTCTTCCCGCGGGACGTGATTCAGAGTCACCGAGGGGAATGACGGAATGTTACGCGCTTACCTGGATGTCACGCCTGCTGATTTCGCGGCCGTGATTGCAGTGTTCAGAATGCCGGGCATCGTCTTCTGGGGTTATGTTGCGGCGGCGGTACTGCTCGTCATTGGCCTGGTAAAAATTATGAAGCAGGAGCTGCCGCGAGCGCACGGTCTTGACAAGATCATGCCGTTCGGGCGCTTGTGCTTCGCGATTCCGATGGCGGTGTTCGGCACCGAGCATTTCACCGATACGGCGGACATCGCGGCGCTGGTTCCGAATTGGATACCTGCGCACATATTTTGGACGTATCTGGTGGGCGTTGCGCTGCTTGCCGCGGCGCTGAGCATCACGGTGAAGGTGCAGTCGCGTTTGGCAGCAACTCTGGTAGGGGCGATGTTCTTTTCATTCGTGGCGCTGATGGACATACCCGCCGTGGTGGCGGAGCCGGGAAATAGAATCTTTTGGGCGCTGGCATTGCGAGAACTTGCTTTCGCTAGCGGGGCTTTGGCTTTTGCAAGCTCGCAGATGAGCACGAAGCGCGGCGGAGCCGGCTCGGTGCTGCGAACCGTTGCGCGGTTTTTCATCGGGATGGCGGCGGTCTTCTACGGCGTGGAGCATTTTCTGCATCCAAGCTACGCGCCCGGCGTCCCGCTGGAGAAAATCATCCCGGAGTGGATTCCGGGGCGGATATTGTGGGCATATCTTGCGGGCGCGGTGCTGGTTGTCGGAGGACTGTGCCTGCTTGGGAACAAGAAAACTCGGCTGGCAGCGACGTATTTGGGCTTGATGATTTTGTTTCTCGTGTTGGTCGTTTACTTGCCGCTGCTGGTCGCGAGTCCCACTGACATCGTCAGTGTGAATTATTTTTTCGATACGCTGATGTTCGGCGGGGCGATTCTTCTGCTGGCCGGCGCCAGCGTTGAGCAGATTACGGCGAGTTCGTAATTTCTGGCCTCACGCGCAGAGCTGTGGTGATGTGGCTACCGAGAGCGGGGAAACAACCTCCCGGGGATTGCGGACCATCGCAACATAGAGAGTCGCTGATCGGCGATTCTGGTATGCTGGGAGTTACTTCCCATTTCATAAGCGAGAAGCGCGATCCGAATTGGGGCGCGTTTTCCTGTGTTCCAGACGCTGACGAGCGAATTGTGGAACTTAACAGCGGCTCGCAGTGAATTCCTAGCACAGCCAGCGGAAATGCAAGAGATTGTAGCGATGAATCTGTCGCTTAGCGACCAAGCACGCACGAGTGTTCAGACAGCGGCTCAGAGCCGGGGGATTACAGATTTACATGACAACGAGAAGTGGGCGGCCTCTAATTTTTTGTCTGGCGTCATTTGCAACTGCGCTGCTGGTGCTCAGTCCATGCGCTCACGCTCGGCCCCAAGCGGAACCTCCGCCACAGCCTGCACCGCAACCATCCGGGCAGCAGCCAGCTGCACCGCAACCATCCGCACAACAAGCTCCGGCACAGCCGGGTCAGCCTGCAACACCGAATGCCACTCCCTCATCCGGCCCAGCGCCCAGCGGCCAGAAACCCGACGATCCCAACAATTCCCCGACCGCGACTCAATCGGACGCTGGATCGAAGGACCGGCTGTTCTTCGCGCTGCCGAATTTTCTGTCGCTGGAAAATTCCGCCCACGTTCCGCCGATGACCGCGAAACAAAAATTCCAAGTTGCCGCGCGATCTTCATTCGACTACGTGCAGTATCCCTGGTACGCCGCGCTGGCGGGAATCAGCCAGGCACAAAACAGTGAGCCGGGTTACGGCCAGGGAGCGGAAGGATATGCCAAACGTTACGGATCGGAGTTCGCGGATGGCACGATCGAGAATTTCATGGTGAATGCCGTGGTGCCGTCGCTGATACACACCGATCCTCGCTACTATCAGCTGGGCAAGGGCGGATTCGTGCACCGCACGGGCTACGCTTTGAGCCGGCTGGTGATTACGCGTACGGATTCCGGGCACAACACTTTCAATTTTGGCGAAATCGGGGGCAGCTTCGCGGGGGCGGCAATTTCCACTTACAGTTATCATCCTGAGGCCGATAAGACGCTTTCCAACACCGCGTCGGTGTGGGGCACGCAAGTTGGGTATGACGCGATTCGCATTGTGCTAAACGAATTCTGGCCCGACATTCGCCGCAAATTCCATAAATCCAAGAGCGAACCACAACCGTAATCAGCGCGATTCGCTAAGCTAAGGCATTCGCATCAGGACGGCAAATGGGTACTTCAGCGGTTGCCGGCACTTTGGTGCGTTCATGTCGTGGCTGAAGCAGCCGCGACCCACAAACGTTCTCTGCCGTTTCCGCGAAAGCAGAAGTTCTCACGCGTCGGCTTGCACCCCGCGCTGCACGGACCCTGATTTAAACCGCGGATGCAAGTGGCAGGCGCACATCCATCCCTTTCACCTTCTCTTTCTCTTCAAACTTCGCGAGCGCCCTCCCCGGTATTTCGATAGCCGCCGATAGTACCCACGAACAGGACACCTAATCCGTCCTGCTGATCAGTGTCGAAGCGACGCTCGGTGCTGCTAGCCTGTCACACCACATTCAAGGCCGGGCCTGCCTGCGAGTCAGAACTCAGTCTTCTTCGCTCGGAGAAATTTCAATAGGTCTAGCGCCGAAGTCATGTCTTCGCTGAGGAGGGTGCCGTGCGCCGCTGGAGTCTTGCCGCAATTGTGCTGTCCCTGGCAATGATGAGCGCCAGTTGCGCTCTGGCACCTACAGGCTTCACGTCTCCCGATACACAAACTCTGACGCTTTCGCCTGCGCAAGCTTCGGTGCGCGTGGGATCGGCGCAGCCGTTCGCGCCATCGCTGACCGGCAAAAGCTGGACTTGGTCCGTGAACGGGATTGCGGGCGGAAATGCGACGCTGGGCACGGTTGACGCGAGCGGAAACTACAGCGCGCCGGCCGTGCTGCCCACACCGAACACAATCACGGTTACAGCTGCGGAGACTGCGAAGCCGTCCCAGACTGCGAGCAGCGCGGTGACGCTGCTGAATCCCATACCGGTGGTCACAGGAATTTCGCCGTCACAAGTGAATGTGGGGACCTTCACCTTGACGATCAGCGGCAGCGAATTCGTGAACGGCGCGACCGTTTCATTCGGAGGTACGGCGCTCACGACGAGTTTCGTATCGAACACGCAGTTAACCGCGAGCGGAACGGCCGCACCCGCGCAAGTGGGAGCGGTGACGGTGGAGGTAATGAATCCCGATCCTGGTGCGATCGGCTCGAACAACATGAACGCGGAGGTGGTGGGAACGATTTCGGTGGCCGCGAACGTGGCGGATCGCTTCCTGGAGCAGACTACCTTTGGGCCGACGACGGCGCTGATCACACAAGTGCAGTACAGCGGGTTGCAGGGATTTCTGACGGCGCAGTACGCGCTGCCGATTACAAAGTATCCGCTGCCAGCGTCGGGTGAGTCTGGGTTAGGCGCGGTGCAGCAGAAATTTTTCGTGCAGAATCTGACGGCGCAGGATCAGTTGCGGCAACGAGTGGCATTTGCGCTGAGCCAGATTTTCGTGATTGGCGGCGCGAAGGTCACCGACTCGACCGGTTACACGAACTACTTGCAACTGCTGGAGAATGACGCGTTCACGAATTACCGGCAGATCATGCAGGACGCGACCCTTTCGCCTGCCATGGGCGATTGGCTGGATATGGTGAACAACGGCAAGCCGAACACCAGCCAGGGCGATCACGCGAATGAAAATTATGCGCGCGAGTTCATGCAGCTTTTTACGATTGGGACGGCTCAACTGAATCTGGATGGATCGTACCAGCTGGATTCTGGCGGAAACCAAATTCCGACGTACACGCAAAATACCGTGGAGGCGTTTGCGCTTGCTTATACGGGCTGGACGTACCCGCTGGCGCCCGGCACGACGCAGAAAACTTATAATCCCGCGTATTGGACCGGGCCGATGGTCGCGGTGGATTCCAATCACGACACGACTGCCAAACAATTGCTGGTTTATCCCGGAGTGTCGGGCGGCGGAATGCTTCCCGCGGGGCAGTCGGCTGCGCAGGATCTGCAAGGCGCGCTCGACAATGTATTCAATCATCCGAATTTGGGGCCGTTTGTTTCGAGCGAGCTGATTCAGCATCTGGTGACGAGCAATCCGAGCCCGGCGTACATCGAGCGCGTGGCAAGCGTGTTCAACGACAACGGCTCGGGCGTGCGCGGCGATATGAAGGCATTGATCACCGCGATCTTGATGGACCCGGAGGCGCGGCGTGGAGACGATCCCGCATCGGCTGTAGGGACCGATGGGCATTTGCAAGAGCCGATACTGTACATGACGGGGTTGCTGCGGGCCTTCGGTGCTGCGAGCGACGGAACGAACCTCGCTTATTACGGCAGCGGCATGGGGCAGGAAGCGTTGTACGCGCCGAGCGTATTCAATTTCTATTCACCGAGCTACGTGATTCCGGGAACGACAATGTATGGGCCGGAATTTCAGATCTTGACCACGGCGACGTCCCTAAATCGCGTGAATTGGGTTAACAGCTATGTGTTCGGTTCGATCGGATCGGGAACGACGGTGAGTTTTTCGAATTACGCGACGCAGGCGTCGAACCCGAGTGCGCTACTTGGTTCGCTCAACACTTTGATGTTGCATGGTTCGATGGCCTCCGATATGCAAAGCGCGATTCTCACCGCGATGCAGGCGGTGCCGGCGGGAAGTAAACAAGGATTACAGCAGGCGCAGATGGCGATCTATTTGATTGGGACATCGTCGCAATATCAGGTGCAGCACTAAGCGGCGGGCGGCGCGGCCGCGGGAGTGTGAACATGGCAAGGGGAAACGGAATTTCACGCAGAGATCTTTTGCGCGTCAGCTGCTGCACCGCTGCGTCTTTCGGCATGACCGCCGCTTTGGGTCGGCTGAATATGATTCAGGCGCTGGCGGCGGGACCTGCGAGCGACTATCAGGCGCTGGTGTGCATTTTTCTGTTCGGCGGGAATGACAGCAACAATTTGATTGTGCCGAACGATACGGTCGGGTATCAGAATTATGCGGCGATTCGGCAGAACCTGGCGCTGGGGCAGGGCTCTTTGCTGCCTATCGTGGCCAAGACGGGAAAGGTGCCGTACGGATTGCACCCGCAATTCCCGGGGCTGCAGGGACTTTTCAACAGCGGGCAAATGGCGGTGGTGGCCAACGTGGGCACGCTCTCGCAGCCTTTGACGCAAGCGCAGTACAAACAAGGAACCGCTACGATTCCGGTGAATTTGTTTTCGCATTCGGACCAGCAAGGACAGTGGCAGACGGCGCAATTCGATGGTTCGGGTTCGACGGGATGGGCCGGACGCACGGCGGATGTGTTACAGCCGATGAATTCAGGGGCGCAGTATCCGCCGATCACCTCCGTCGCGGGCGGCGCGATTATCTGCACGGGCGCGCAGACGCAACCCTACGCGTTGATTCCCGGTTCATCGCCGGGACTGACCGGCTACTCGTCCGGGTCGGCAGCGGCCGATGCGCGGCTGGTGGCCTTCCAGCAACTGCTTACTTTTGATTCGGGGATTTCGTTGGTGCAGGACGCTAGCGCTGTGATGAGCCAGTCTTTGGCGCAAAGCGCGGTGCTGGCCTCGGCGCTGAAGAGTTTGCCGAGCCTGCAGACGCAATTTCCGAGCACGGGGATCGGCGGGCAGCTGCAACAAGTGGCACAGATCATGCAGGCACGCAGCGCGCTCGGGTTGCAGCGGCAGATTTTCTTTTGTTCGCTGGGCGGATTCGATACGCACAGCGCGCAACTGCCGACGCAGCAGAGCCTGTTCACACAGTTGGACCCGGCGATGACCGCGTTTTACAACGCGACCGTGGAATTGGGAGTGCAGCAGCAGGTCACCTCGTTCACGCTTTCCGATTTCAGCCGCACATTTCAGCCAGGCTCGAACGGCGGCACGGACCACGCATGGGGCAGCCACCATCTGGTGATGGGCGGCGCGGTGGCAGGAGGCGATGTGTACGGAACATTTCCGCAATTGGCCCTGGGCGGGCCAGACGACGTTGGCAACAATGGGCGGTGGATTCCGAGCACGTCGGTCGACCAGTACGGCGCGACGCTGGCGACGTGGTTTGGCGTGGCGGCGGCGGATTTGCCGAAGGTGTTTCCGAATCTGCCGAATTTCACGACGCCGACGCTCGGTTTCCTGGGGTGAGCGGCGCTGGCGTGGACGGCCGAACGAGTTAGCCTGGCTCGGGAAGCGGCCGATCTTTAAAGACAACTCGCCAATCGAGAAGTTCGTCCACCATTAGTTGACCGGCTTCGGCGACGATCACGTTCAGAGAGGCGTAAGAGGTTCTCTCGCCGTCTTGGTAAGTGGCATGAAGCTCCCTGCAAATGTGCCGCAAGGTTTGAAGCATCGCTCGGGAGCGTTTCTTGACACGCTCGAATTCCGCCTGGCTTCGTATGCCTGCCAGGGCGGCGCCGAAGGCCGGGAAGACAGTCGCCAGCAAGCCTACGAATATTGTAAGAACATCGCCTTTGAGGAAGGGTTCTGCCTTCTGGGAAAGAAAAGGCAGCCGAGCTGGATATTGTTCAGCTGTGATCACGAGCAGGACGCTGACGAAGGCAAATGCGGCGGAAGCGATCGCAGCGGTAAAAAACGCGCCTTCAACAGAACGGAACCTAGCGTCGAGCTTTTCAAGCCGCTCCTCGTTTTTTTCGTGATATTCCATCTGACCGCGAATGCCAGCGCTGCTGTCCAGGAAAGACCGCACTGAATCCAGATAGCCCGGACTGTACTCGCCGCCAACCAGCCCAATTTCCCGGCGCAAAGCCAAGTAGTGCCAATACATCCAAGTACTTTTGGGATCGCCGGCCGACATGTATTTCGGCAGATGCGGCGAGGAGAGTTCGCCTGGACCCAAAGGAATGAGGAAAAACAACTGGCGCAGATACTCGGCCAGCAAACGATAGTCTATCCATTTTTCATGCAAGCGGTGCTTCCTTCCGCGGGAATAAATCGTAGCTATACCGATTAGCAGCCCAAGTTCTACAAAGATGAAAATAAGACTCCTGACTTCGAAGTTTAATTTTTCCAGGGCGTAGTGTAGAAACGCGCAAAAAACTGCCATTGCACCCATGAGGTAATTCATTGTAAAGGCCGAACGATAAAGATTGCCGTAGTATTCGGCGAGGCCGTTGGCCCATCCGAAATGATCGCAAAGACGAGCGCTGTCGATGATGCGAATCGCGCTTTCCGAAAACGCCGGACTATTTTTCAGAACTGCAATCCACTCTTCCACGCCGGACAGCTCAAAGTCCGGAACCGTGTGCTGGGGTTTGGTGGGCTGAGACAACCACAGATTCCGGAACGGAATCCAGAAAAAGCCCCAGTTACGGGTGCGTTGGGTTTCGGAAAAGTAGTCCTGCGGAGACGTCGAAAGCTCTTCCTGGTTTTCCTTTTTGCTGTGGCGGGGAGGGTTCAGCAAAATTCGCAGTTGGTCCAGCAGCGAGTCCCTCGCTTCGTTGGAAGAATCCCAATCGCCGCCGGAGAGGCGATAGAGGATGTGCTGCGGATCGGCGGGATCAATACGTATCGTCAAGATATTGCGCAAAGCGGCTTCGGCGACGATTTGTGCGGTGCCGCCTTCTCCGCGCGGATCCTGACCGTTCCAGATCGCGAGGAGAACGTCGGATTGACTGAGAACGACGCGGCCTGCCGCCAAGTACGCTTCCGCCGCACGATCACGGGAGCCATCCAATTCCAGGATCGCGCTGGTGGTCTCGGTGTTGTCGAGCAGCCGGTTATATTCCAGACAGGAGGCATCCGCGGCGAAATCATTGGCGTATTGATCGCGGGCGAAGGGCAACGGGCATTGCAGTTCGTAACCGAGTGCAATTGCCTCGCGCGCGGCGTAGCGGTCGGCACCTTCGGCCAGGGAGCACACCAGACGCAGGATGGGCTGGTCGCGCTCGCGATACGACGTCGCGAGGCGCGGATGTTCCTGTGCGAATTGCTTTAGCGATTGCAGCACCGCGTGAATTTGCTTTTGCAGCTGATCGGTGTGGGCGTGGTGCAGGTCTCTGGGCTGGTGGCCGGTGACGCCGACACGCAAGGCGAGCCTGGGTTTCGGAGGTTGCGATTCGGGCATCACTGACCTTTGACGATGCGATACCCCAGGGCGAGAATGGTTTTCAAAGTTTCGTTGACCATAACGCGGTCGTATTCCTTCTCGGATTCGGAAAGATTTTCATAGGGCACCAGACACGGATGCGTGCGCTTGACATCGTCGCGATGCGCGCCGTAGGTCCAGCCATCGCGCAGGCGCTGTTGCGCCCAGATTTCGTGCGCGTTGCGGGCCAGACCTTCGAGCAGCGATTGCAGATCTTCTAGGTTGACCTGCGAGGTATCCACGGGGTGGGGGAAATAGGTTTGGTCAGGCATAGCCGCTGAAAACTCCGCTGGAGATTCTGGCCGCAACAACATGGGTGCGCGGCATCACAACGAAACTTACCGCAAGTGGTCCAGAGGGCGGCAACTATAGCAGAAATGGGACGCGGTTCAGAAGAGGCTGCAGAGCGGGGTCAGGCGCCGGGACACAACCATCGCGATTGTTAATTCGAAACGCTGAAAAAATGGAAGAGGCGGCGGGCGTTTTCGCGGTGTCAGGTGCGAGCGTCGGCGCCGCCGAACCGGAAGCTAATCAACTTCCATAATGCGAGTGGCTTTGACGACAGGGGATTTCTTCTGTCTGTCGGCAAACTTCTGGGCGCGATCGCGATCGATATAAACGCGAGCAAACTTTTCGCCGTCGGCGTAGTACACAGTTACCTGCCAATGGTGGTGCTTGCGCCGCTTGTCGCGCTTCATGCGGCTGGTCTTCTTGAGCCTCTGCTTAGTCACGATGAGTGAGTCCCTCCGCTGTGGGGACTATGGCAAGTTTGGAAGGGCCGCGCAAGTAACAAGTTAGAGGTTAACGTTCGTATACTTGATTGGGGTGATCCGTGCGGGGTTCGAGTGCCAATTTGGCTGAATTAAATTGAAAAAATGGGAGCCCTGCAACATTTCCTCGCATCCAACCGTATAAGTAGGTGAGGTAGGAATTAGCGCCTGGGGGAGGGACACGGCGATGGGCTGGGCATGTGAAATGCAGATAGAAGACTTGCGGGACCACCCAAGGGAATTGATCGTGGAGCTGTGCCATCTATTGGCCAGTGGCGCGCAAGCGATTCCCGATCCGAAACATCCTGAGTTGTATGAGATCAAGAGCGACGCGCATGTGTTTTATGTGCACATTTCTCCTCTAACGGGAAAAGTGCTTCTGGTGGCAACTTGGCCTGCGGAGGGCGCGCTGCAGGAAATGCATACCGTAGCGTAGCTCAAGCCGCGCGGGCGGGGCATTGCCTCCGGGTCGATATTGCGCGACCTCGCCCGCCGTCAGAGGGTGAGATCCGAGGCCTTAAAGCTCAAGTCGGTGAGTAGTTGGGCTTTCAGTTTGTAGATGGTTGGGGCTTCACTGGTGCGCGCGTAAACGAACCCGCCGGATTCCTTCGATATTTCAACTTTCAGAATTTTTCCGTTCTTGTCGGTAAGAATCGCTGCGAAGGCAGGCTTGGCTAGATTGCCAAGCAGCGCCGGCGTGGGACGGTCCAGGACTTCATCGGCCGTGGCTTGCTGTAGCGGGTTAAAGAGCTTGTCGAGACTTACCGGCTTTGCCTGCTGATTGTCTTTCTGCTGGGCGTCTTGCTTCGATTTGTCATCTTTTTGATTTGCGGCGTCACAAGTCCAGTCTGTTTCGTTCTTGCGCGAGCAGAGGATCGTGCCACTGGCGTTGCGAATCTCCGTGTGAGTAATATTCGCCGCATCGAAGTGAGCAAGTTTTTTGTCGCGCAAGCCGCTGAAGTTTTCCGCGAGCTTCTTGTACAGGTCTTGATTGATGCGGAAAATAGTGGGTCGCGAAGCGTCGCGCGCGAAATATTCGTCGCCTTCCTTCTTCCCTACCGAGAGTGTCGCGGACTTGCCCTTGGAATCTGACACGGTAAACGAAATTGCCGGGTTTGCCAGGCCGTAGCTAGCCAGATGATCCGGCGTTTCACTGGCGATGGTGGTCATCCTGGCGTTGGAGACTGCCGAAAGAAGCGAGTTGATGGCGTCTGCGTCGCCGGGCGCGCTGGCGGGCTGGGTAAACTTCCAGGCGTCGTGGTCTTTCGCCGCGGCCAGTTCCCCCGATGCGTTTTTGAGGTCGAACGAATTTGCGTCGTCGGTGGTGAGGTGCAGCACGGAATGATCGCGCAAATCCTGCAGCGGTTTATCGGCGCTGACCAGCAGCGATTCGGGCAGCAGAACCACGTCTTTGGCGTTGTCCACAATGGCGTACACCGAGACGCCGGTGAAATCCTTTTTGCCCAGGCGCAGTGAGTGCTTGGCGCCACTCTTCATTTGAAAGTCGAGCACGACGTCCGGAGGATCCAAGCCGAATACTTTCAGGCGATCCGGCGTGCCGGGTTCGGTCTGAGCGACGCGGGCTGAGGCGAGTTGCTGCAGAATTCCCTGCAGCGATGGATCATCGGCGCCGGTCTGCAGGGGCTGGGTAATTTGCCACGCGCCATTTTGCTTTTCGAAGTGGATTGCCTGTGATTTCGAGTCCGCCGGATAGGAAATGGCCAGCGAAGAGAAATCGTCCGCTTCCGGACGGAGCGTGAAGGCTGGCTTCGTTGCATCTGCAGCGCCATTCTCCGCGTCCTTTTGGCCGCGCTTCCAATCGAAATAATAGGCGGCCGCGCCCAGGATGACGGCGGCCAGCAAGATAATTAAAGTAGATTTCTTAATCATGGCGTTTGGAAGTGTTGATCAATCCCTTCGCGCGCGCGTTAGCGGCGTTTCCACCAAATGTAAATGCCGGAGAAGATCACCAGCCCCGGAAGAAAGACCAGGTTCAGCCAGTGCAACGCCGCGGACTGCGCTTCGGACAAGGTGACGCGGCGGTTCGTCGCACTCTTCGGGCGGATGGAGATCAGATTTTCGTCCTGCGTGAGCCACTCGATGGTGTTGAAGAAAAGGTCGCCGTTTCTTCCCTGGCCCACCGCAGGATTGGCTGCGAATTGGGAATTGCCGATGACCACCAGGCGTGCGTCTTTGTCGCCCACCTTACGATCCGCCGCAACTCCCAAGGAAAGCGCGCTCATCGTTTCTGTTTTTGGATCGAATGTTATTCGCTTCTGACCCGGCTCCAGCTTGGGAATCGTGAAACTGCGCTCGGAGGTTTTCAGAAGTTCCACAGTCTGCGGAATCGATTTGCTTTTATCTGCGATCGAAACAGTGCGAGCGAGTGGGAAGAATGCCATCGAGCCCTGAAAACCCTTGGTGATGGGGCTGGAGCCAAAATCCTGAACGAGGGGGATGATCGGACCTCCGCCGAAGATTTGGCCCATACCGCTGGCGTCCACGACCACGTTGTTGCCGACCGCCACATTCCATGACTGGAATAGATCGTCGAGTTTCGGATCCGTCGTGGGATCCACCATAATCAGCGCGCCGCCGCCGGCGTCCAGAAATTTCCCGAGCATCGCGCTTTCCTGCGCATAGTAGGACTGCTTTGGCCCGGCGATCACCAGTGCGCTGCAGTCCGCGGGCACGCCATTGTCCGCGATCAGGCTTATGGTTTTTGTGACGTAATTTTCTTTCTTCAGGCCTGCGTCCACTTGCGTGTAGCCGTCCTGCGAACCATCGCTGAGGGATTTTTCTCCGTGGCCGGTAACGAAGCAGACTTCCTTCACTTTGTCGCTGATGACCTTGACGATCGCGCCGGTGACGTCTTGCTCCCCAAGCTGGCCGTGCGCGCTGGCATCCAAATGATCTTTGCGTACGCCGTAGGCCACCACGACGTCACCCATGCGGGTGACGCCGAAGTCCTGCGCGATTTCTGGTTTCTGGTTGGGGTCCACGAATTGATACTTGAAGTGCGGGCTGAGGGCTTTGTATTCCGCCATCAGGTCGTCGAAGGCGGCGTTCGGGGCCTTGTCAAAGCGCACTACGGTGAGGTCCTGTTTCAGGTTGCTGACGATATTGCGAGTTTGGTCGGAAAGGGTGTAGAGCTTTTCGGTGGTGAGATCGAAAGTTTTGTGATGGCGGAAGCCGACAAAATTTATGACGGCGACAATGGCGATGACCGCGAGCGCCAGAATCGTGGTGTTCGTGCCCTGCTGCGCGCCACGGCCGGAAAATGCTCTGACGATGGCGTGGAAGCCGAGTACGATGGCGGCCAGCGCGAAAACGCCGCCGGCGATCAGCAGCACTTTGCTGGTGGTGAGCCATTCGCCTTGAATGGAATAGCGCACGCCGCTGGCGACCAGCATCGCCACGCCAATCGTCCCTATGAAACTGGCTATCTCTTCGCGATCCCATTTCATACTGCAAGTTCCTCCATGAATTTCGAGCCGCGCGCGATGGATTAGGCGCGGCGCCAGCGCATCGAGTCGATCGAGCGCACGGTTAAGAAAACGAAAAGAAGCATGAAGCTGAAGTAATAAATCAGACCCGAAGTATCAATGATGCCGCGAGCGAAATCGTCGTAGTGGCGGCTGGCGGAAAGATATTGCAACACGGAACCGAGGCCGCCTTCGGAGGTGTGGCCGAGATCCAAAACCCAGAGAAATAAGAACGCCACGAACGTGAGAACCGCCGCGATGAGCTGATTCTCGGTGAGCGAGGAAATGAAAGTGCCGAGCGCAAGCAGCGAGCCGCCGAGCAACAGAATTCCGGCGTAGCCCGCGAGCAGCATGCGCCAGGGCGGAATTGGATCGCTGTGCAGATACATGTAAACCACGTAACTGGCAGTGGGCAGAAGCATCAGCGCGAACAGTGACAAGGACGCCAGGAATTTCCCTAGTACGATCTGAATTTCGCTGATCGGCGAGGTCATCAGCAATTCCATGGTGCCGCGCTTACGCTCTTCGGCGAAGACGCCCATGGTGAGAAACGGCGTGATGAAAAGGATGAGCGTTGAGAGCAGACCGAGAAAGGCGCGCATTACCTGCCCCGGAACGTCAAATTGCGGTGGCATGCCGTACTGCATGCTCTGCATTTCCATTTGAAAAGACTGCTGGATGACCGCGGACAGGAAGAAATTGAAGAAGAACGCGCTGATCAGCAAAAACAGACCGATGCAGACGTAGGCGACCGGCGAGACGAAATAATGCCGCATTTCCTTGCGATAAATGGCGTACAGGTTGCGCATCGTTTTTCAGACTCCTTAGTAAAAATGCCGCATGGCGGTTAGTTCGCGGATGCCTGCGCGTGCGCGGCGTCGTCGGTGGTCAATTCCAGGAAAATATCTTCCAGACTGAGGCTGACGCCGCGCAATTCAAACAGCGGCCAGCCATTCTGCACGATTTTCGCGGCGATGGCGCTGCGGATATCGGCGCCCTGGGCGGTTTCGACGATGGCTACCAGATGCGCGCCACCCGGAAGCGGTTCGGCTTCCACGCGGGTGGTGCCGGGAACCTGCGTCAGCGCGTCGCGCAGAGCTTTTTCCGGCGCTTCGACTTCGACGCGGATTTTCTGGCCGCCTTTGAGCTGCGAGGTCAGATTTTGCGGCGTATCCACGGCGGCAATTTTGCCTTTGTTGATGATCACCACCCGGTCGCAGGTCATGCTGACTTCCGGGAGAATGTGCGTCGAGAGAATGATCGTGTGATCTCCCGCGAGGCCTTTGATCAAGTTGCGGACTTCGATAATTTGCTTGGGATCGAGGCCGACGGTGGGCTCGTCGAGAATGATTACGTCGGGATCGTGCACCAGGGCTTGCGCGATGCCTACGCGCTGTCTGTAGCCGCGCGAGAGACGCTTGATCAGCTGCGCGCGGCGATCTTCCAGGTTAGTCTTGCGTATCGCGTCGCTAACGCGCGCGGCGCGTTTATCGGCAGGGACGTTCTTAATGCGCGCGACGAAGTCCAAATAGTCCTCGACGGTCATATCGGGATACAACGGCGGAGCTTCGGGCAGGTAGCCAATGTGGCGGCGGACTTCCATGGAATCGCCGAATACGTCGAAGCCGGCGATCTTAGCGGTGCCGGAGGTGGCGGGCATGTATCCGGTGAGGATACGCATGGTGGTGGTCTTGCCCGCGCCGTTCGGACCGAGGAAACCGAGAATTTCGCCTTTATTTACGGTGAAAGAAACGTGATCTACGGCCGTGACCGCGCCGTAGGCTTTCGTCAAATCCTGAACTTCTATCAATGCGTTCCTCCGCTAAGAGCAGCCCGGCAACGTTGCAGGACAGTTCCAAACAAATGTTTATACTAAAAAACGGCGCAAATTGAAAATCACGCGGGAGATTTACAGCAAGTGATTTTTGCGATCGCGCGCACGAGCCGCGACTTTAAGAGCACTGTGTTGGATGCGGGCAGCGGCGAAGCAGTTGCCGAACTGGTGCGGAAGGCGGTTTCTCAGTATGATGCGCGGCAAATCTAACCGGGAGCTTGCATCGTGAAACGATTCGCGGCGGTATTCCTCGTGGTGGTACTTGGCGCGGCGCTGGTCGGTCCCGCTGTGCGTGTGCGCGGGTCTTCGATGCCGTTCAATGTGGGCATCGTGAAAAAGAGCATTGTGTTCCTCTATTACCCGAAGGGGAAGGATTTTGAAGTGGGCACGGGGTTTCTGGTGGATATTCCCATGAAGGATGACCCGACGCGCAGCTTCGTCGCGATCGTGACGGCGCGGCACATTGTGGATCCGAAGTGGGAGGGCTGTTCGTGGGCGAATCCGCAGGCGATTTATGCGCGCGTGAATGTGAAGAACTTCAAAGCAGGCCAGAAAGAGGACGGAACGGCTGACGTGCTGCTGGGCCTGGTGAATGCGGGAAAGGACGTTTGGTATGGAAGCCGGAACGATCGCGTGGACGTAGCGGTGATTCCGGTTTCTTCGACGCACGTGGAGGAGTTGCTGCAGAATGACGTGAGGTTCATACCCGTCGCCGACTTTGCCACCAAAGCCGAGACGGAAAACTATAAAGTGGGCATCGGCGACCAGATCGTCACGGCTGGGCTCGTACCGGCTTTGCTGGACACGCAACGCAACTACCCCGCATTTAAGTTCGCCCGGATTTCTAATATTCCTGAAGAGCCGATCTACATGCGGTGCACGACGGCGGACAAGGCGCTGCCACGCGACGTGTGGCTGCTCGCTGGAAATTTTGTTGGAGGCAACAGCGGCTCGCCCGTGTACCTGCTGCCGCCGGTGCCTTCGGCGCTGCATCGCGTAATGCTGATCGGAATTATTGCGGGAGCAATTCCGGACGTTGACCTAGGGCAGATGGTCCCTTCCGAGTATGTGTTTGATGTAATCCAGGCGCACTACCCCACTGCCAATCTGTATCGCGGCCACAGCGAACACAGCATTATGAAATAGGCGGGGACCTTTTGGTTCGCGCCCAGTTCGACCAACGATTCAGCTTACCCATCGCTGCAACGGAAGCGCCGAAAAGCCCTAGGCGCTTTCGTCGAAGCCCATCTCCACGTCCGGTAGTTTGTCCCCTTCGCTTGCGACCCACACGTACAAGGTGGGCAGCAGGAAGATGCTGAGCAGCAGGGCGGCAACCAGGCCGCCAACGATGACGATGGCAAACGGGCGCTGCGAGTCCGAGCCGATCCCGCGTGAGAGGGCTGCGGGCAGCAAGCCGAGAGTCGCGACCAGCATCGTCATCAGGATGGGGCGCAGGCGCAGGACGGCGCCTTCGATCGCAGCGTCTAGGATGGTGTGACCGCGCGCGCGCAGCTGATTGATGTACTCGAGCATGATGATGCCGGTCTGCACCGAAACTCCGAACAGCGCCAAAAATCCCACGCCTGACGAGACGCTGAAATGCGTGCCGGTGAGCAGGAGGGCCAAGAGCCCACCGACTGGAGCCATGGCCACGTTGCCAAGAATGAGCAGAGCCCACTTCGCGGAACCGAACATGGTGTAGAGAATCACGAAAATTCCCAGCACGGTAAGCGGCAACACCAGCATGAGTCGGCGCTCCGACCGTTTCTGGCTTTCGTACTCGCCGGCCCAGTCGATGCGGTAGCCGGTGGGCAGCTTCACCTGCGCATTCACTTTACGGATGGCTTCTTCAACGGCTCCGCCCAGGTCGCGGCCGCGCACGCTGTACTTGATGGCGACGTAGCGTGAATTTTCTTCGCGATAAATTTCCGAGGCGCCGTCGCGAACTTCAATTTTCGTAAGCTCCGCCAGAGAGACCCGCGCCCCAGAAGGCGAAAGCAGGCGGATATTTTCGATGGCTTCCTGCGTGTCGCGGTAAGGCGCCTGATAGCGCATCACCAGGTCGTAACGCTGCTCGCCTTGCAGCACCTGGCTGACGGCGTTGCCGCCGACGGCGGTCTGGATGGCGTCCTGAATGTCCGCGACGTTAATTTGGTAGCGCGCGGCCTGTTTGCGGTCCACGACGAAATTCAGATTGGGCTGGCCGATGACGCGGAACACTCCCAGATCCTCGATGCCGCGGACACTGCGCATGATCGCGACGATGTCGTCGGCTTTCTTCTCCAGAAGGCGCAGATCGTCGCCGTAAATTTTCACGGCTAGTTCGCCTTTGACGCCGCTGACGGCCTCTTCCATGTTATCGGAAATGGGCTGCGAGAAATTCCAGAGAACGCCCGGAATTTTGCTGAGTTCGCGGTCCATCGCGCCGATCAACTCGTTCTTGTCGCTACCGAAAACGGGGCGCCATTTATCTTTCGGCTTGAGGTCGACAAAATATTCAGTGTTGAAGAAACCGGTGGTGTCGGTGCCGTCGTCGGGGCGCCCGACCTGGGAGACCACCTGCGTTACTTCCGGAAAAGACGCGAAGACGATGCGCGCCTGATTCATGATGCGCGCGCCTTCGCTGGGACCGGTGCTTGGAGCGAGCGTGCCGCGCGCCCAGATGGCGCCTTCGTCCAGGTGCGGCAGGAATTCAGAGCCGATCACGTCGCCGAAAGTGAGAAAGACCGCAAGACACACGGCAAATCCTGCGACGGCCACCGTCAGCGGACGATGCTCGATGGCCCAGCGCGCCGCTTTGCGGTAGGAAGCCTTCAGGCAATCCATGACCGGGTTACGCCATTCGTGCACGCCATTTTTAAAGAACACGCTGCACAGCACCGGAGCGATCAGCATGGAAAACACCAGAGCTCCGAGAAGGGCAAACGCGACGGTCCACGCCATGGGCCGGAACAAGCGGCCTTCGACTCGCTGCAGCGTGAAAATCGGCAAGTACGCGGTGATGATGATGGCTATGGCATAAAATACCGGGCGTTGCACTTCGAAAGCGGCGTCGCGAATGCGTTCGAGCGTGGCTTTGCTGTTCGTATCTGCGTGCGTCAGATGGCGGACGATGTTCTCAACCATCACCACCGCGCCGTCAACCACCATGCCGAAGTCCAGGGCGCCCAGCGACAAAAGATTAGCTGGAATGTTATTCAAGCTCAGGCAAATGGATGCGAACAGCAAAGCAAACGGTATCGTCAAAGCCACAATCAACGAGCCGCGATAATTTCCAAGAAATAAAAACAGGATCACGGAAACCAGAAGGATTCCTTCGATCAGGTTATGCAGGACGGTGTGCGTGGTATAACGCACCAGGTCGCTGCGGTCCAGAAACGGAACGATTTTTACGCCGGGCGGCAAGATGGTGTCGTTTAGCTCCTTGACCTTCGCGTGTATTCCCACTAGGGTGTCGTCTGAATTGGCTCCCTTGCGCAGCAGCACGATCCCTTCCACCACGTCGTTGTTATCAACGATGGCGCCGTCGGCGCGATGAATTGCTTTCCCGATTTGCCCGAGGCGGATTTTGGAACCTTGCACCACGGTGGCGATGTTCTTCATGGTTAGCGGCGTACCGTTCTTTGCCACGATGGGGGTCTGCTCGATATCGTCGACGGTGCTGAACAATCCCACGGCGCGAACATTAATCTGCTGCAGGCCCGATTCGATGAAACTGCCTCCCGCATTGGTATTGTTGTTGGCAAGTTGTTGTTCCACCTGGGCGATGCTCAAGCCGTAGGAAACCAGTTTGTTCGGGTCCACCTGCACTTGATACTCGCGCGTGATTCCGCCGAAGCTGGACACATCGACAACGTTGGGTACGGATTTGAATTGTTTTTCCAGCGTCCAGTCCTCGATTGACTTGAGTTCCATCAGGTCGTAGCGGGGATTGGTGCTTTTCAGCGTGTACCAGAAAATCTGTCCCACAGGGCTCCAGTCCGTGCCCATCTGCGGCTGCACATTTTGCGGCAGCGTAGCCTGCGTGAGGCGCTCAAGCGCTTTCTGCCGGTTCCAGTCATTCGCGG
Organism: Candidatus Acidiferrales bacterium; assembly: GCA_035602855.1. Lineage (GTDB taxonomy): Bacteria > Acidobacteriota > Terriglobia > Acidiferrales > UBA7541 > Palsa-295. The sequence continues at coordinate 7,695 of DATNLN010000115.1, read as the reverse complement.
ATTGATCGTCGAAAATCAGCATCACGCTGGAAAGCCCGAAGAGCGAGACCGAGCGAAGATGTTCGAGGTGCGGAATTCCGTTCATTTGAATTTCGATGGGAATCGTCACTTGCTGTTCGACTTCTTCGGCGGCGCGGCCGGGCCATTGCGTGATGATCTGCACGTAGTTGTTGGCTACGTCGGGATAGGCTTCCACGGGAAGGTCGTGGAAAGAAATCGCGCCCCAAATGAGCAGCAGGACCGCAAGCCCCAGAATTATGAATTGGTTGTTAAGGGCGTAATTGACAAACGCGCGAATCATTGAATCTCCCTCGGGTCTGGTTGTTGGGCTTTCCCGTGCGGCTGTCGGACGTTGTGCGCGGCGACATCGCGCGCTGGCGAAGAATTTCCAATAACGCGCCGGAGTGCGCACAGACAAAACGGGATAGGCCGCTGGGTTGCGGGGCGACGGCAAACTTCGCCTTACGCGGGTGCAGGAGATAGGTCAGTACGATCGCCGAAATCGTTAGGCGCAACGAACGGCTGATCTAGTCCAGCGAGTTTTTAGAGGTACCAGACTGCGTAGGGAGGTGCTCTACCAAGCTGCGAGAACAAGAAGGGGCTGGAGGAAATTTCTGGACGCGCGGGCGACGCGGCACCCGCTTTCGATCCTGCATGCAGGAAGCGCGCTACTGCAATGCAAACTCTTGCGCCCGCCGGCGGCGGAACACCAACTGCGTCCGCCCCTCGATCAGTCGAGCAATTCCAGCGGGTCGGTGATTCACGGAATGCTTCGGGAAACGCGGAGGGCTCTGCGCGAGTGAAAGTTCCGTGACCGTCGTTGATAAATATCGCGACGGGCTGGCTGAGCCACGTCGTCGTTAGAATCAGGTCCGGGATCCGATCGCCGTTCACATCGCGCGCAGCGATCTGCAAACCGCCCGAGGGCGCGACGAGGGAAATTGTTTGCCGGCCTGCCGCGCTTAACTGAAGTTGAATCCAGTAATTCGTGCGGGCCACGTTGCCCTGGCCGGCTTGCACCCCGACCAAGTCCGGGCGATGGTCGCCGTCGAAGTCCGCGAGCGCAAATTGCAAGCCGGGCCCGGCCGAAGTGGCGGAGGGCTTAGGGAGGTCCGCCCCAGCGCTTGCGCCCGTTGCCGCGCCTGGCGGCGCCGCGCACGCAAGGCCGCCGGCAATCGTACCGGTAACAAGAAACAGAGGCAGCAAGCTGCGCACGAATGCCGCGAATGCGGGTCTGCGAAGCCGGGGGAGAGGAAATTTAAGCATTGGTTCGAAGCAAACTAGCCACGGCGATTACTCTTGCTCAAACGCAAGTTTACAATACCGGTTAACAATCGGCCAAGAAAATCCCAGATTTTGAAACGTGCCTGCTAACGGTGAAGCGGGCAGCGATTGGGGGCTGCGCGCCGCCAGCCGTGGCGCCCAGTGCCAAGCACTCGCGGCACGCGCCTGCGGGAAGGTTCTACCGCTTGAGGCTGGTGATGGAAGGCACGAATGGCCCGAAAAGCGGGCGAAGGGCCGGGCAACGAGGTTCGCCCAGTCTGCATCCTTATGGCTGACTGATGGGGCGCATTATCGCTCAACAAATCTCTGGCAGGTATAGGGTTTGCGGCTGAAAGCGAGGCGAAGGCCGGGTGGAGATGTGCGTTGACACGCTGCGGCGGTTTTGTTATTCAACTAGTTTCGTTTAATGAGCCAATGGTTCGATGTGGGAGCAACTCCCTCCGTTCCGGGCGGATCCGAAAAGAAATCCAAGGTGCTATGACGACATTGAAGGTGTATGCCCGAATGAAAAAATTCCTGGCGCTGCGGAAGAAGGGAAGCGCCGACGGTCGAGTGCGCTGCAGCGGCCTGGCGTCGCTCGCGTGCGCCTTGGTTGCTTTTCTGTGCGTCACGATGATCTCAGGTTGCGGCGGCGGGAATGGTTCGATCACGCTGGCGATCACGCCTAAAACCGCCAGCATGGATCAGGGGCAGTCGTTACTTTTCGTCGCGACACTGGGCAATGATACCAGGAACCTGGGGGTTACCTGGCAACCGCTCACGGGGTCCGGTTGCGCAGGGACTAGTTGCGGCACTTTGACCAACATCACCGCTACCGGCGTAACTTATACCGCTCCGGCGGGCCTTACCACGGGAATCACCGTTACGCTGGAAGCCATCGCCAAGGCAAATTCGGGCGTCACTGCGACGTCAACCATCACCATCGTGCTGCCCGTGACTTACACGACTACGTCTCTGCCAAACGGCTCGAACGGCGTCGCCTACAGCCAAACGATTGTCACCACCGGCGGTGTCGCGCCGATTACCTATACGGTGGGAACCGGCAGTCTGCCTGCTGGCCTGAAACTAAATAGCACGGGAACGGTCATTGGAACCCCCAGCAGTTCGGGCACGTCCACGTTTACGATCAACGCCACTGACTTCGGAACACCGCCACTGACCGTGGCCTCGCCAATCTTCACAATTACAATTAATCCGCCGCCTCCGCTTTCCATCACTTCAACGTCGATGTCCAACGGGATCACCGGAACGGCTTATAGCTCTGCGATTGCGTCCTCGGGCGGCGTTCCGCCGTTGACGTGGAGCGTGCCGCCGGGGACCTTGCCTCCAGGACTTGAATTGAATACCTCGTCCGGGCTAATCAGCGGCACACCGACCACGGCGGGCGTTTTCAAATTTTTCCCGACGGTCACCGATTCCGCGATTCCAGCGCAGAAGTTTACTTCGACGACGGGCGTGACGATTTCAGTGATCACCGTCGCGCCGCTGCAGTCAGTGACGCCACCGCTGCCTCCGGGCGACGTCGCCGTGGGTTATACCGCTAGTCTTGTGGCAAGCGGCGGAGTGGCGCCGTACACCTGGAGCATAACTAGCGGCCAGCTTCCTTCTGGTCTGAAGCTGAATTCCGCGAACGGCACCATCACCGGCATACCAATCCTTTCGACGACCGCCAATTTCACCGTACAAGTGGAGGACACCAATTCGACGAAATCCGCACCGCAAACCCTGAGCATTGTAATTGCCCCGGGATCGGCGATTACCAATACGCTATTGAGCGGAGCTTATAGCTTTCTGTTCCATGGGTTCGATTCGGGCGGCAATGTGGAGATAGCCGGCAACGTCACGTCCAGCGGCAGCGGCACCGTTTTCGGAACGCTGGACAGCAATCGTTCAGGCGGCACTCTGGGGATCTTCACAGGTTCCACGGTGACAGGCACCTACTCGGTCGGCAGCGATGGGCGCGGCACCATGCAGTTCATAACGACGAACAGTAAGGGAGCGATGTCCACTACGAACTACCTGCTGGCGGAGGATTCGGGCGGGAATTTCCACATGATTGAGAACGACACGATTGGCTCGCCGCAGACGCACGGATCCGGAATCATGAAGCCGGTGGTGGGAGGCGCTTTGGGCGGCTCGTTCTTCAGCGGGAATTATGTGCTCGAGCTCGACGGACAGGACAACCAAGGGAAAACGGAAGTGATTATGGGCGTCGTGCACGCCGATGGCGTTTCCCAGGTCACTCCGGGGATGTTCGACGTGAACGACGGGGGCACATATAGCCCGGCCGTACCCGTGACCGGTAGTTTTTCGGTAGGTACGAACAATGACAAGGGCCTATTGGACCTGACGTACCAGATTCCAAATGCGGCGCAAGTCACCGCGCAATACACGTTCTATTTCGTTTCAGCGAACGACATTTTCCTGATGGCGGTTGATCCGACCGACGCCACGCATCCACGTCTCGGCGGCGAACTGATGCTGCAGCAGGCCACCGCAGTGTTCGATGCCACCGCGTTGAACGGCGTCAGCGTCGCAACCGCCAGCGGTCTTGATGGCAGCAACGCCACGGTTCTGGCGGGACTTTTGACCACGAATGGCACCGGCGCCGTGAGCGTCAGTTACGACCAGAACGATGGCGGGACGGTCAGCCTGGGCAATACCGCGACGGGAACTTATATTGCAGACCCCAGCACGAACGGGCGCATGGCTTTCACGGGATTAGGCCCGCGTTTTGCCGCGGCTTACTTGACCGCGCCAAATCAGGGAATATTGATCGGCTCGGATGCGGCGGTTAGTTATGGGCTGCTGCAGGCGCAAACGACTCCGCCCTTCTCGAACGCTTCGATCCTGGGCGGGTACACGTTGAGCGCCGAAATGACGCTGGATCCCGCTGCGCTGAATATCACCGGCCAGTTGGATTCTCTCACCGGCACCGGGTCGATGACGGGAATCCTGGATGAGGCGGATAACGACGGAACGCCGCACACGGATCAGACGGTGGTGATCCCGAATTATGTGGTGGCGCCGACTGGCCGCGGCACGATGCAGATCGGTTCCACGATCGGCTTACCGTCGGGGATGGTGTTCTACATGGTTTCGCCGAGCAGTTTCAGCGGGATTTCTACTGATTCGAATCCAGGGAACGCACATCCTGAGGTAATTTACTTCAACCACTAGGCTGCGCTGCGTGCCGGCAGGGCAGACGGGAACGTCTGCCAGGCGCGCGCGGAGGACGGTTACTTCTCGTCCTTCTTTTTTTCCTCGAGCTTCAGTGCGGCGGAATTGATGCAGAAACGCAGGCCCGTCGGATCTGGCCCGTCCTCGAACACGTGCCCCAGGTGCGCGTCGCAGCGGCTGCAGATGGCTTCGGTGCGCACCATGCCGTGGCTGATATCGCGTTTTAGTTCCACGTTGTCGGCCGCAATCGGCTGGTAGTAGCTGGGCCAGCCCGACCCGGAATGAAATTTCGCGTCGGAAGAAAATAACGGTTGGCCGCAGCAGACGCACGTGTAAGTCCCTTCGGTTTCCTCGTTTTCGTACTCGCCGGTGAAGGGCGGTTCAGTTCCCTGCTTACGCGTCACGTAATATTGATTGTCGTCTAGTTTCGCTCGCCATTCGGCGTCGCTCTTGCGTATTTTTTCGCTCATGCACATAGCTTACACGAGGTTTCTATTTCCTGTGAAGTGGGCGCGACGGCAGAAAGTGCAGCCTGGTCGGATATAATAGGCGGGTAGAGCGGGCTGCTGGCCGATAATCGCGCTCGCGACGTTATGTGCGCGTGTCATTGTGCTGGCGCAGGGTCCGCGCCGGCAGCGAATCGCAAGCAGCCGCATCTTCATCGAATCCACTGGAGAAAATTTGTGAGCGAAGTGTTCATTTGCGATGCAGTGCGCACGCCTTTTGGGCGCTACGGCGGCGCCCTGGCGACGATTCGCACCGACGACCTGGCGGCGATTCCGCTGCGCGCGCTGCAGGAACGAAATCCGAGCCTGGATTGGGGCGCGCTGGATGATGTGATTTACGGATGCGCGAACCAGGCTGGTGAAGATAATCGCAATGTGGCGCGCATGGCGCTGCTGCTGGCGGGGTTGCCGCAGGAAGTGCCGGGCGCGACGGTGAATCGCTTGTGCGGCTCGAGCCTGGACGCGCTGGGCGTCGCAGCGCGCGCCATCAAATCCGGCGAGACGGACCTGATGATTGCAGGCGGGGTGGAGAGCATGACGCGCGCTCCGTTTGTGACCGGTAAAGCCGACAGCGCCTTCAGCCGCAGCGCGGAGACTTTCGATACGACGCTGGGCTGGCGCTTCATCAATCCGCTGCTGAAAGCCAAGTACGGGGTGGATTCAATGCCGGAGACGGCCGAAAACGTGGCAGAAGAATTTCACGTGGGCCGTGCCGACCAGGATGCGTTTGCCTACCGCACGCAGCAGCGCTGGATGCGCGCGCACGCCGCCGGATTTTTCAAACAGGAGATCGTCGCGGTACCTGTGCCGCAGAAGAAGGTCGATGCAAAGATTTTTGATACGGATGAGCATCCGCGTCCGGAGACCACGCTCGATGGGCTGGCGAAGCTGAAACCGATCGTGAAAGCCAACGGCACCGTAACCGCTGGTAATGCTTCGGGCATAAACGACGGTGCATGCGCGCTGCTGCTGGCCTCGCAGGCAGCGGTTAGGAAGCATCGCTTGACGCCGCGCGCGCGGGTGCTGGGAGTGGCTGCGGCGGGAGTGGCTCCGCGGATCATGGGCATGGGGCCGGCGCCGGCTACGAAAAAACTGCTGGAAAAAATCGGACTGCAGATCTCACAGATGCACGTGATCGAGCTGAACGAAGCTTTCGCGGCGCAGGCGCTGGCGGTAACCAGAGAATTGGGATTGCCGGATGATGCGCAGCACGTGAATCCCAACGGCGGCGCGATTGCGATTGGGCATCCGCTGGGCGCGAGCGGCGCGCGGCTGGTGACGACGGCGATGTACCAGTTGCATGCGATCGAAGGTCGCTACGCGCTGTGCACCATGTGCATTGGAGTAGGCCAGGGGATCGCGGCGATTATTGAGCGCTGCTGAAAAGAAGCGCGGCCGCTGCGGCTCGGCTGGGTTCGCTACGGCTAATTTCGGCTGACGACCAGGCAGGTGATGTCGTCGTGCTGCGCGGCGCCACCCACGAAATCGTCAAGATGTTTCATGATTCCCGAAAGCGTTACCGCCGCTCGGGCCTTTGTTCTGGGTTGCAACAGCGCGAGCAGGCGTGCTTCGCCAAACTCCTCGTCGCTGTCGTTCTGCGCCTCAGTAACTCCGTCGGTGTAAATCACCAGAAGATCGTTAAGTTCCAGCACGGTGGTACCAGCCACAAACTTTTCGGTCAGCTCGATTCCAAGCGGCATGCTGTCAGAACTCAGCCTCTCAATGCTGCCGTCTTGCCGCACCAGCATGGGAGGGTTGTGGCCAGCGGAGAGATAGTTCAGCTCGCCCGTTGCGGGATCCAATTCCGCCAGAAAGGCGGTGGTGAAGCGGCGGCCGTTCAGATTGTTGCCGCAGGCAAGCCGATTTAGGTCTGTGACCAATTGCGATAAAGAACCGGGCGCGCCGGCAAGGGCGCGGAGGCTAGCTTGAAAGTTCGCCATGAGCATGGCCGCCGGCACGCTCTTGCCGGAAACATCAGCGACGGCGATCAGCAACGGACCATCGGCGGCGCGGCGAAAAGCGTCATAGTAATCGCCCGCCACGGTGTTAGCGGGGCGCGTGGCGAACGCCATATCGATTCCCGGCACTTCGGGCGGAACGCGCGGCACCAGCCAACGCTGAATTTCGCGCGCAATTTCGATGTCGCGTTTCATCGCCACGTGATCGCCCAGGACCATAATCAACAAGATCAGCAATCCTGCGAAGGCGAGCAAGAATTCCACCTGCGTGGTGATTACCAGAAACTGCACACCAATCACTGACAGGCACGCCAGAATCATGCTGAACACTAACAACACGCGCCGAGCCGGCGATAGCTTTTTCAGTATTCCCGCAAACAGCGCCGCGACAATCTTGAACGGCTGCTTCCAGGCTTTCTGTGAACCGACAGCGCGCCAGTCAACATCCTGCTTATACAGCTGCGAACTCGCTTGGGCCTCGGCTTTGAATTGCGTCCACAGGTCCTCGGCTTCCATGCCTGCGGTCAACTGGCGCCAGCCGTGCTTCGAACGCCACAAGGCGCGCTTGGCTTTGGTTTTGAGGTTGTGCCCTAAATTGCGCAGCTTCGCCCATTTGGATCCGGTCGTTGCGCGAAGCCTTTCGCTCACCAAGGTGGCCACAGTTCAACCATACGCTCTTCCGCGCTGTCGCGCAGATCAGGTTTTTCAGGTATTCTTGAACGCGAGTTGTCCTGTTCCGGGGCGGCGAATTCTCGCGGCGTTTCGGA
>DATNLN010000096.1:0-44049 GCA_035602855.1 Candidatus Acidiferrales bacterium | reverse complement strand
AGACAATCCAGAGGCAAGACGTGCGCAGCGTCAAACTCATGGCGAATAAGCATCGTTTGCGCAATGCGCTCATCGGCAGCGCAGTAGGTGCGGGCGCTGGAGCTGGAATAGGAGCTGCGGCGTACCAACCTTGCTCGCCTATGAGTACCTTCTGCGTGGCGCCGGGTGGGAGAGGCCTGCCAACTGCGATTGGCGCGGTGGTTGGCGCCGCGGGCGGGGCTGTAGTAGGAGCGCTGTGGCCGAGCCACGAAACCATTTACAAAGCCCCATAGGCCCCCAGTCCCACGGGCCAGAGCCGGATAGGCTGGGTGCGAATCAGAGAAGATCGGAAACGCCTAGTGATCGTGCCAATCCGGACTCGTCAATTCAATCCGCCAGCTGGGGCCACCGGGGTAGAGCGGACCCTCTGACTTGACGAAGGTCGGGGCATCGCCGCCGAGAATCCAGACGTGGGTGTCTTGGGGCTGCTTGCCGACGATTGGCGCCACCACTCCGGCGACGCCTCCGATATCGACCTTTATGACATAACGCGTAGCTTTGCGGGCGGACCCTCCGGCCGAGAAGGAGTCCTCACCCTCGGCAGAGATCAAGAGTTTCACAAGCCGCGGTTTTGGCGCGGCTGCCGCCATGGAAAGTGTCGTCAGCGGAACATCGGGCCGGATGTTTTTCAGCAGCGTAAGAATCATGCCGTTCGAGACGACGTCGGCGGGAAGTTTGAGCCGGTCGGTCGCGGTCTTCTCTTTGCCGCTGTCGTCCGTGTAGTGGACCGTGACCTGGCCCGTCAAACCGTCGACCGAGAGATCCATGGGTTGTTTGAAGGCGGGGCCTTTTTGCACCAGGTGATCGCTTACGAGGCGGAAATTATGGCGCTGGGAAAAGACCGTCGTTTCTTCATTCACCGAGCCGTCCTTGAAACGAAGAATCATGTGGCTAGTCACGCGATCGCCGCGGACGAACTGCGCTACATCTCCCTCGGCGAGGGTGTTGCCTTCCAGCGTGCGCAGCACAAGGAACCCGTGGACCAAACCCTCGGTGTATAGCACCGTCACCGGCGACTGCGACAGTAGCGGGGAAGGGAGCAGCAGGGTCCACGTGAGCAGGCTGGCGAGCGCGTAAGACCGGATACGTTTTAGCATCACAGCATCATACACTCACTGAGGCCCTCAATCGGCAGGAAGCGGGCTTGTCAAACCCCCGGACGGGTGGTGCCAGCTCAGCCGGTCGATGCAACACCGATCCCGTGCATTGAAAGTGTCGCTGAGCGCAGTAGAGATTTGGCGCCAAACTAGAATTGCCTGGCTCCGAGAGAACACGTGAGAATGTCTGGGCTGCAGCGTAAGCCGCAGCCCAGTCGGCGTTCGTCGAGAGTTGACCGCGCTTGCTGCTGGTATTAATCCATTGGCGGCGCAACTGTATTAACATGCAGTCGGGCCTGGTGTTCTCGCTGGTTCTTTCTAGCAAGAGGTCAACGGTAAGGAGAAGGATTATGAAGTTCAAAATGACGGGAGCGGCAGGTTTGGCCGGGGCGTTTGTTGCGGGGATGCTGACTGCGACGGCGTTGGGTGGGGGGATGGCAGGGGCGGGGGCGGCGCCGCGGGGGCAGCAAGTCAAGGTGGAGAGGGTGATCAGCCCGACCGTGACCGACGAAGACATTGCATTGCTGCGGAAAGATCTACGTGCCATGAAAATGCAGGTGATCGGGCAGAATATGTCGCTGTCGGAGGAGGAGGGGCAGAAGTTCTGGCCGATCTACAACCATTACGTGAAGGACTTGCAACAAGTGAACGATCGGAAGTATGCGCTGCTAAAGCAGTACGCGGAGATGTGGGCAACGATGTCGGACCAGGATGCGATGATTTACGTGCGGAACTGGCTCGAGGCAGACGGGCAGGCGCAGGCACTGCGCTTGAAGTATGTGCCGGTGGTAAGCCAGGTGTTGCCGGGAAGGAAGGCGGCGACGTTTTTTCAGATAGACCGGCGCCTAAACATGATGATCGATCTGCAATTGTTTTCGCAGATTCCATTGGCGCATGTGAAGGAGTAGGCGGGGAGCAGCGCTAACAACATCCGATGCTTGATTCTGCAATGCAATTTAGACCTCAAGCGGCGTGCGCTTCGAATTGCTTAGAGGGTGCGCACAGCCGAGCGCAGTTGTTCATGAAGCCATTTGTGAGCGGGTTCACAGGTGAGTCGCGACGCCATGCCATGGTATACGGAAATGACTTGATCTCACGGGGGCGCTTCGACGACGCGCACGCCAGCCATGCCTGCAGTAATTCTTGCCGACTTGCGCAGCGTCGGCATCGCTTCCGTGTACGTTGGTAAGTGGGTGACCAAAAAGTCGCATGCGATGGGAAACGGTAATGAATTCCACGTTGGGCCACACATCATGATTGTCGGACTCCGATCAAGAGATGTTGCGGACAATGAACCATGACGGCTCGAATGGCGAGCCTTATGTCAACACTCTTCCGTATCTGGTAATCCCGATCCGCGAATGGGACGAGCAGCGCGGTCCTGAATGAGTTCTTCGCTCTGGTGCCAGCCGTCTGCGGAGGCGCGTGTGGCTTTCGCAACAGAACGGGAACCATGAGGCGAACCTTGACTGTCCAGAGCGGATTACGGCCGCTGATCGAAAGCAGGACGGGATGACGATGCGGACCACCCGCGCTATGCGGGACCATTTGAATCCATGAGCTGCATCATTAAGTAAGTGAAGTACTCCGCATCGGTGCGCGCTGCTTGCTTGTTGTCCGCGCCTTCGCCGTGACCGCCCTCGGTGATCTCGTCATAAAAGAAAGGCTTGTGAAATTCTTCCAAGCGGGCGGCAAACTTGCGCGCGTGAACTGGGCCGACGCGATCATCCTTCGTGGTGGTGAAGATCAACGGCTCGGGATAATTCCCATCTGGCCTGAGTTGGTTATACGGCGAAATGGAGGCGAGGAACGCGCGCTCCTGCGGCACAGAGACCGAACCATACTCGCCTACCCAAGATGCGCCCGCCGACAAATGCTCGAACCCCAACATGTCGAGCAGCGGGACCTGGATCACCACCGCAGTCCACATTTCCGGGTGCTGTGTGAACTCGACGCCCATCAGTAGGCCGCCATTGGAGCCTCCGATAATTCCCAGCCTGCGCGAGCTGGTGATCTTGCGAGTGACAAGATCTTGCGCCACTGCATAGAAGTCATCGTAAATCCGCTGCCGGTGAGTCTTGAGGCCGGCCTCGTGCCATGCCGGACCAAACTCGCCGCCGCCCCGGATGTTGGCCAGCACATACACGCCGCCACGCTCGAGCCACAGCTTGCCGACCACGGGCGTATAGCTGGGCGTATTCGCAACCTCGAATCCGCCGTAGGCTGTCAGCAGAGTGGGGTTCGACCCGTCCCATTGCATATTCTTGCGATGCACGACAAAGTACGGAACCTGAGTCCCGTCCTTTGAGGTGGCCTCCCGTTGTTCCACCACCTCGTTGCTGGCGTCAAACTGCGGCTTTTGCGATTTGGCCGCAGCGAATGATCCGTTCGCTGCATCGCCAAGCCACAGCGACGGCGGCGTCAAGAAACCTTCCAGTCCCAAAAAGAAAAGGTCGTCGGTGTGGCTGGCTGTTCCGGATTTAATCGTCAGATTGTCCGGCACCGGAAGGCGCTTGCGCGTCCAATTGCCATCGCTTCCCACTGTGTAGACGTACGCGAGTTGCTGCACATGTTCGAGCGTGGCCAGGATCATGTGGTGCTTTGTGGTCATAGAAAACTGCTCAAACTCCTGTGCGGTCGGGGCGAATATCACTGCCGGTTTCAGTCGCGTCTGATCTTTTTGGATCGCGGCCAGCTCCAGAGCAATCACTGAACCTGCGGCAATTTCGGTGGTTTGTCCCTGAGGCGTCCAATTCTCGGCCAGCGTCACAAGCAGCTGACCGCTCACGAGGCCAGTTACCCTGGCCTTCAGCGGCAGCGCGAGTTTTTTTGCTCCGGCGGGCAAGAGCAGATAATTTTCATGCGCGAAAGTACTCAGGTTGCGCTGCACGATCACTGCGCGGTGGCCTTGTCCATCCACGAATACGATCGGATCGTTGCCATAGCCGTTATCCTTAATCTCTCCGCGAAATACTTCCTGGGCGCTTTGCAACGGTTGGCCGCGCTTCCAGCGCCGGATGGTGATCGGATAACCGGCCTCGCTCATCGTCCCCGGACCCCAATCGCGCGCAATCAGCAGTGTGTCCTTATCAACCCACGTCACGTCCTGCTTGCCGCGTGGCAGCACAAAACCGTCCGGGACAAAATTGCCCGTTTTCAGATCCATCTCGCGCAGGGTCTCGGCGTCTTCGCCTCCGGCCGAGAGCTGGACAAGACATAGCTCATTTTCCGGTTCCAGACACGTGAGTCCTCCGCCCACCCAGCTCTGCTTGTCGGCCTTGGAGAGCGCATCATAGTCCAGCACCGTCTGCCACTTGGGTTCCGCGCTGAGATAGTCCTTCAGCGTTGTGCGCCGAACGATTCCGCGCACGTGCTCGGCGTCACGCCATGTGTTGTAGACCGCGCCGTTGCGAACCTCCGGGCGCGGGAGGCGGTCTGGAGACTCGCGGACTTTTAGCGCCTCTGCTTCGAGCGGCGCGAAATGACTGTCCTTCTCCAGGACTTCCGCGGTCCGTTCATTTTCTGCTTTTACCCAAGCCAATTGGCGCTCGCCGTGGATGTCTTCGAGCCACGTGTACTTATCTGGCTGCTCGGTGGTTAATTGCTGAGCGCGAGCCGGGTTCGTATTCAAGGCCGCTATAGCGGCTGCAATGGTCACGAGCATACCGAGCACGCATGCTGGCCTTCGTGTCAAAAAGGTTCTCACAACACACGCTCCTTGCGTACCTCGTTCGCGCGTCGCTTATGGCCTTGATGATGGTTACCTTATGGATTATATCCGGGTATGCGGACGACTCGTGATCCTATGCCGGCGATGGTTTCGTGCTTTGCTGATTCTGAACCGACTGGTGGCGAGTCGCGATCGCGTCGGCGAATATCCAGGTAGCGCCGACTAAAGCCAGGTTGAATGCGTTGCCGCCCCAGGCAGCGTGGTCCCTGGGATCGGCGAAAATGAAAGGCGGCAATGATGTAGTTTTGGTCGCCGATATTTCCCTCAATTGTGCCCAAATCGATGAAACCGACGGACTTGATTTCGATATGGGACATACGATGACCTCCTCGAAACGTTCCGCTGGGCCGAGCTCGACTCGCGAAATGTCTAGCGCATTGTCGACCTTTCGCACCGGCCCGCCGGCTTTCGCCGCGAACAGCTATTGCGAAAGAGTCTTTCCTGCAGCTTCCAGAATTAGGTCAACCACGGCCGCCGGCGCCGAATACATGGGCGTGTGATCGACGGAATGTGACCTCACGGTTGCACCCATGCGATCGGCCATGAAACGCTGCGTCTTCGGATTGATCATGCGGTCTTGTTCGGCGACCAAGTACCACGACGGTTTTGATTTCCACAGTGGCGCCGGCGCTGGCTCTCGAATGCACTGAACCGAGATCGGCCGCTGCACGGAGGCCGCGATCTTTGCCTGATGCGGCGACGCGTTCTGCGCCAGCGCCCGGCTGAACGCGTCGTCGGGCATCCATACATAGCCGTGGGAATCGGGAACCATCTTGGGTTGTTCCGGACTCGATGTGTCGCGATAGAAGACTTTCTCGACCGTCTCGCCCTCATCTGGCGCAAGAGCCGCGACGTAGACCAGCGACTTGACGCGCTCTTCCTTCACCGCGGCGAGCACGGCACCGGAGTAGGCGTGTCCCACGAGGACCACTGGGCCGGTAGTGCGCTCGATGGCCCAACTCAAAGCGGTAGCGTCGTTGTTTAGGGATGTGAGCGGGATTGGCGCACAGATCACGTTGAGACCGCGCTGCTCGAGCGGGAGAATGATGTTGCTCCAACAGGAGCCGTCGGCCCAGGCCGCATGCACCAGAATTATTATTGGGTTCTGGGGAAACTTGCCCAACTTGGCTGGCTGCCCAGGCGAACTTGCGACAGCTGGTGGCGCATTTTGCGTTCGCGCAGATTCGGTGAAAGCGTCGTTGGGCGCGGCTCCTTGAGTTGCGACTGTGAGCGCACTGAGAAAACTACGACGTTCCATTTCTTCCTCTTGGATCCAATCCTCGTTGCTGAAAAACGAACGGATGACAGGCACGTCTGTCATTTGCCTCCTCGCCGACCCGTCGCCAAGACGATCGTCGAGTTAAAAGGCGAGGGGGTCATCGCTTGGCCGCGCTTTCGGTGGCGGGCCGATTGAGGCCATTCGCGCCGAGGAACGCTTTCATCGCGGATGCAATTTCAACGACGTGCGTCTCTATCGCAAAATGGCCGGTATCGAGGAACTGAACTTTCGCGCCGGCTATGTCCTTCCGGAACGCCTCCGCTCCGGCGGGAATGAAAAAAGGATCGTTCTTGCCCCAGATGGCTAGCAACGGCGGCTTCGCTTTGCGGAAATATTCCTGGAATTTTGGATACAGCTTCACGTTCGATGCATAATCCAGAAACAAATCGAGCTGAAGCTCTATGTTCCCTGGGCGTTGCAGCAGAGCCCAGTCCAACGTGTAGGATTCAGGCGGAACGGTCTCTGGATCCGCTACGCCGTGGGTGTACTGCCAGCGCGTTCCCTCTAGGGTCAAGACATTCTTGCGGATCACATCGCGATTTTCGGCTGTGGGTGAAGCCCAGTACTTGCGGATCGGGCCCCAGGCATCGCCCAGACCTTGTTCGTACGCATTCCCGTTCTGCGAAACGATCGCGGTGACTCGCTCTGGGTGAGCCATCGCCAGGCGGAAGCCTGTCGGCGCACCATAATCGAATACATAGATTGCGTAGCGGTTGAGACTCAACGCTCGGGTGAATGCTTCTATCGTCAAGGCCAATCCGTCGAACGAGTAAAGATATTTTCGTTCAGCCGGAATCTCCGTAAAGCCGAAACCGGGGAGGTCTGGGGCGATGACCCGGTAGTCATTCGCGAGGCGCGGGATGAGTTCGCGGAACATGAACGATGAGGATGGGAATCCGTGTAACAGCAGAACAACTGGCGCATTCGGGTCGCCGGCCGCGCGATAAAATACCTGAACACCGTCCGCTTCCACCTTTTGGATAGACGTAGAAGGGACGGGGACGCCGAATTTAGGGTCGGCCGCACGGGAAGCAACTTCGTGTTTCGTTTTCGCTGGTTTTACTTGGCTCATAAAGACTCCTCCTTGCCTGCTGAAATAGTTGTTGCTAAGCAATCTGACGGCCGGCCCCCTGCCGATAGGGAAGGGGATACCCGTCACTATGATTCACAACTTCCAATCCGCCAAAGGCGAAGTGCTCACTACTGAGCCGCCAGAAATTTCTGCAATCGCGCCGCAGTGTCTGTCGGATTTTCTTCAGGGAAGAAATGTCCGCCCTGCATCGCTTGTCCTGTTACGTTGGGCGCCCACTGTCGCCAGATTTCCAGTGGGCCACCGACGCTTGAGTAGAAAGTATCGAGCGGTCCGCCGCTGGCCCAAAGGTGGAGCGTCGGGCATTTGATTTGGCACTTGGCGTCTAAATCCTTGCGGTCGTGTGCGACGTCAATCGTCGCTGCGGCTCGATACTGTTCGCAGACTACGTGCACACGAACAGGATCTCGAAACATGGCGACATACTGCTCGCGTATCTCTCGGGCGAAAGTGCCCGCGCCGAAGGGGTTGTCGAATACCGCATCGGGCGCGCCGGACAAATATCTTTCAGGAAGGGGATTCTTCTGCGAGAGCAGGATCCAAGGCCAATACGTCTGGGCAAACCTGGCGTCCGTGCGAGCCCAAGCCTCCAGGATTGGAATCACATCGAACACGGCAAGTTTTTCGATTTTGTCAGGATGGTCAAGTGCCATGCGATAGGAGACTCGTCCGCCACGATCGTGACCGACAAGGGAGAAGGTTGCGAATCCGAGTTGTTCCATGACTTCAACCAGTTCGCTCGCCATCGCGCGTTTGCTGTAGGGAAAGTGATCGTCGGTGGAAGCAGGCGAGCCGCTGTTTCCGTAGCCGCGAAGATCCGCGCAGACTACCGTATAACGATCCGCCAATCGGGGAGCTAGATCCCGCCACATAAGACTGGTGCGGGGAAAGCCGTGCACCATGAGGAGGCCCGGGACCTTTCCCATAGACGCGGATGAAAACGGTGTTGTCCTTGGTCTTCATCTCGGTTGATCGGAATTCCGCCGGATTCATTGTAGTTGTAGACCGGGTTGCGGCGTGCCTGGCCGCTACAGCTGACAATAATCCTTGCGACAGAACGGTAACGGATGCGGCTGTGAGCCCCTCGAGTGCAGTGCGACGTTCCAAAGCAACCTCCTTTACCAAATGGATGCAGCGGCGGGTTCTGGCGCGTCAGGGACCTGAATGTTCATCGGCTTCGTTTCCCGCGCGAGGCAGTTTGTTTTCTTGCCCACACCGAAAGCTTGAAGGAAACTCGAATTTACGCCCAGCCCAAATGCGATAGTTCCTGGCCTACATTTTTCTAGAGCATGGCGATTTCCTTTTTTGGCTGAGGAAGGAGGCAAAGTTCGGGTTTGAGAGGGCCGCGGCCGCTGCGTGTTCGCCGAAATGCGAGCGCAGGCTATTTCCCACGCCGCGCACCTGTCAAGTAAAATCCGTTTGGGCAGGCGTGTGGCGCTCGCCACACACGGCGAACTCTTTTAGATATTCGGGTGTTCGCTTGCAGACAGGGCGCTGCGATGCAGCGATCTTGTCCGCCAGCTGTTTGTGCGCGGCGCGGTCGAAGGGTCCTTCGTGCACCGGCGGGAAAGGCTTCCGCGCTACAAATAACGGTATGAATCCGGTAAAATTCTCTGCGGGCGCGCCGACTTGCATAGGGGCGCATCTCGGCTCTGCTCTGCGATTTTCTCGTGCGACGGCGAAGCTTGGCTCACGAAACTCTCAGGTCATCATAACAACCATCTAATAAAGGAGCACCCAAATGGCAGCACGCGCAAAGTCTGCAGTGAAGTCAGCTACTAAGGCCAAAGCCATCACGCCTCTTACGAAACGCAAGGCGTGGAAGGCTCTGGGCACGCACTATAAGAAGATCGCGAAATTGCATCTGCGCAAACTTTTCGTGGACGACCCCAAACGCGGCGAGCGGCTGACGCTGGAAGCCGCGGGCATTTTCCTCGACTACTCCAAACAGCGGATTAACGATCAGACCATCAAACTGCTGCTGCAATTGGCCGACGAATCGCGTCTGCGCGAGCGCATTGACGCGATGTTCAAAGGGGAGAAAATCAATATCACCGAAAAGCGCGCGGTGCTACACGTCGCGCTGCGTGCGCCTAAAGGTTCTTCCATCATGGTTGACGGCGAAAACGTGGTGCCGGGGGTCCATGCGGTGCTCGACAAGATGGCCGGCTTCTGCGACCGCGTGCGCAGCGGCGCCTGGAAAGGCCACACCGGCAAACGCATTCGCAACGTCATTAATATCGGCATCGGCGGCTCCGACCTGGGTCCCGTGATGGCTTATGAAGCCCTGAAACATTACAGCGATCGCTCGCTGACGTTTCGTTTCGTCTCCAATGTGGATGGCACCGATTTTGCCGAAGCCGTTCGTGACCTCGATCCGGCTGAAACTCTCTGGATCGTCTCGTCGAAAACTTTCACCACGCTCGAGACCATGACCAACGCGCACACAGCGCGCGATTGGACGCTCGCTGGCCTGGGCGGCGATGAAAAATCCATTGCCAAACATTTCGTCGCCGTCTCCACCAACGCCGCCGAAGTCACCAAGTTCGGTATTGATACGGCCAACATGTTCGGATTCTGGGACTGGGTCGGCGGGCGCTACTCCATGGATTCCGCGATCGGCCTTTCCACCATGCTCGCCATCGGCCCGGATAATTTTCGCGCGATGCTCAGCGGCTTCCACCAAATAGACGAACACTTTCGCACCGCGCCCTTCAAACAGAATCTGCCCGTGCTGATGGGCCTACTATCCATCTGGTACGGCGATTTTTTTGGGGCGCAAACTTCCGGCGTTTTTCCCTACGAGCAATATCTGAAGCGTTTTCCGGCGTATTTGCAGCAGCTCACCATGGAAAGCAACGGCAAGCACGTAACGCTCGACGGCACTCATGTGAACTACCAGACCGGAGCAATCTATTGGGGCGAGCCGGGCACCAACGGCCAGCATTCTTTTTACCAGTTGATTCATCAGGGCACGGAACTAATCCCTTGCGACTTTATCGCGTTCGCACAACCGTTGAATTTAGTCGGGCGTCACCACGACATGTTGCTGGCAAACGTGTTCGCACAAGCCGAGGCTCTCGCTTTCGGCAAGACGCCCGAGCAAGTGAAGAAAGAAGGCACGCCGGACTGGCTCGTCCCGCACCGCGTCTTCGAAGGCAATCGACCATCGAACACCATTTTTCTGGACAAGCTCACGCCCGAAGCGCTCGGCAAGCTGGTGGCGCTGTACGAGCACAGCGTCTTCACGCAAGGCACCATCTGGCACATCGATTCGTTTGACCAGTGGGGCGTGGAACTAGGAAAGGTTCTGGCGCAGCGGATTATTCCGGAAATCGAAAGCGACACGGAGCCGAAGCTCACGCACGACAGCTCCACAAACGGCTTGATTCGCCGCTATCGCAGATTGAGGAAGCCCTCGTAGGGAAGTTTGCGTTTAGGGGGATAGGAGGTAGAGAACGGAAGCGTGCGGGCGCAGCGTGACGTCGAAATTCTTTTGGCGCCCGAGATCCTTGTGCAGCCACAGGTCGCGCACGGAGGGATTCGCGAGCTGAATTCCCAACTCCGTCCAATTCAAATGAATCGCCTCCGCTGCATCCCCTAAATTGAATACAGCAACATATTTGTCCTGACTTTTCGGCGCAGCCGCTAGCCACGCGCGCAGATTGCCGTGCTCAAACGATTGCCGGTTGTCGCTGCTGTTCTGATCAATCGCGAGCACCTCGCGATTCGTCAGCAGCGCCAGCGTGGCAGAATCAGCCGACGGCAGGTCTCCGCCGAAAATCAGCGGCGAACGGAATATGGACCACAGCGTCATCACGGTCTGCTGTTCGTCCGGAGTGAATCGAGTTTGCTGCGGCGCGCCGTTCTTTTCCGTGATGCGCAATTTTCCGAGCGGCAGCATGTCGGCGTCGGGCCAGCTATCGTCTTTTCCGATAAAGGGCGCCCAGTCCCGCGTGTAATCGAATTGCTTCTTCAGCAGTTTCCAGTCGTCCCAGAAATCATCGGAGATGCGCCACATCTGCGCGTTGTTGCGTAGGTCGGTGGCCTCAGAAATGGGCGCAGGCCCCGGCGACAAACTCAAAATAATGGACGCGCCACCTTTCCGGATCGCGCTGCTCAGCGCATGCACTTCCGGCGCGCGCAAAACGTAGGGCCGGCTCATGTCGTCCGCTTTGATGAAATCGACGCCCCAGGAGTCGTACAGCGCGACGATCGAATTGTAGTACGCCTGCGCGCCTGGCTTGGCCATGTCCACTCCATACATGTCCTGATTCCACTCGCACACTTTTGTGCGGTCAACAATTTCGGCGGCGCGGTAGCTGGTGCCCAGGATGGGCAGATTCTGTTCCACAGCTTTCCGCGGAATTCCGCGCATGATGTGAATTCCGAACTTTAAGCCCCTGCTATGAACATAAGCCGCCAAATTCTTGAATCCAGCGCCGCCACTTGCGGAAGGGAAGCGATTCGTTGCCGGCAGCAACCGTCCATACACGTCCATCGTCAACGGAGCGTTCGCGTGATAATCGTGGCCGCCGGCATTCGGCTCGTACCACTGAATATCCACGACGATATATTGCCAACCGTATCGCGCAAGTTCCCGCGCCATCGCGTCCGCGTTCGCCCTCACGTGTTCTTCGCGCGCGGCGGTGCCGTAAGAATCCCAGCTATTCCAGCCCATGGGCGGCCGGCTGGCCGGAGATTTTTCGCCGCCAGAATTCACAGTGGGCGGAATGCAACATGCAAGGACCGCGATCGCAGCGATTAACCTTATTTCGGAGCACTCCGCTCGCTTGCCGATGCGCACTGAAGTTTCCTCCCGACTCCGGTTCCAGGGACGGAGCAAAATTCGCACGTACCGATCCGGCACAGGTTTTGCGGCGTCATCCCGCGCGGCCAAGACATTTTAGTTGCAGTAAGCGTTTTCTCAATGCTAGATATGCAGTCCCGGGCATTTGAGCAGCGCCGGGCGACGGCGAGCCAACCGCAAGGGCGCAGCGCAAAGGAAGCGAGTGACCTTCGCGTCACCGGTCGGCTGCGCCGGAAACGCAGCAGCCATGGCGCAAAGGGGAGTTATGACCATCGAACGGCGGCGATTCATCCGCGACGCAGCACTGGGAGTCGGCTCCGCACTACTGGCGCGCCAATTCAGTTTCGCAGCCATGGCCGATGCACGCATCGAGATCTTGCTGGACGAGCCGCTCGGCACCATCTCGCCGAATATTTATGGCCACTTTACGGAAAATCTCGGCGGGGTGGTTTACGACGGCATATGGGTCGGCGAAAATTCCAAAGTCGCGAACGTCCAGGGCGTGCGCAAGAACCTGGTGGACGCACTGCGAAAAATCAAGTCGCCCGTAATTCGCTGGCCCGGTGGATGTTTCGCCGACGGCTACGATTGGAAGGATGGCGTGGGGCCCGCGGCGCAACGCCCTCGCCGTACAAATTTCTGGGCCGGCGAGGCGCTGGTCCGCGAGCAGGGAGATATTCCGCAGAAATATGATCCCAATCAGTTCGGCACGAATGAATTTGCGCATTTCTGCAAACTGGCCGGCAGCGAACCGTATCTGGCTGCAAATCTGCGCAGCCTGCCCGTGGAAGATTTCTACCGCTGGATCGAATACTGTAATTCCCCCGCCGGAAGCACCACGCTGGCCGACCTGCGCGCTGCGGGTGGCGATCGCGATCCGTTTCAGGTGCGTTACTGGGGAGTCGGGAATGAATCCTGGGGCTGCGGCGGGGATTTCACGCCCACGGAATACGCGCAGGAATTCCGGCGCTTCGCCGCATGGGTGCCGCGTTATGGAATGCAGGATGTGTCGCTGATTGCTTCGGGGCCCAACTCAGATGACTGGAGCTGGACGCGCGGTTTTCTGCAAGGATTGCTGGAAAAAGGTCCGCGGCAACTGCGTTCCGTCTGGGGACTGTCGCTGCACTACTATTCCTGGAACCTCAGCCGCGGCAAAACGCAGGACTGGGTTCAGGGCAAAGGCGACGCCGTAAATTTCGACGCCGTGGACTGGTATGAATTGATGCGCGAAGGCGATCGCATGGAATCGCTGATCACCGGCCACTGGCAGATCATGCAGGAATTCGATCCGCAACATCGCATCAAGCTCGTGGTGGACGAATGGGGCCCGTGGTACAAGCCGGGCAGTGAAGTTTCGCCAACGGACATTTTGGGTCAGATGATCACACTGCGGGACGCGGTGATGAGCGGCGCAACGCTCGACATTTTCAATCGCCATCCCGAAAAAGTCACCATGGCCGCTTGTGCGCAGCTCATCAACTGCCTGAATTGTCTGTTCCTTGCGCACGGCGATCATTTCTTGCTCACGCCGGTGTATCACGTCTTTCAAATGTACGCGGCGCATCAAGGCGCGCAGGCCGTGCGCGCGATTTTCTCCAGTCCGTCCGCGAATTACGATCGCGACGGCAAGCCCTCGTCGTTCTGGGGATTGCAAGGCTCGGCTTCCATCAAGGACAAAGACTTGACGATCACCGTTGTGAATCCAGACGTAAGCCAGCCGCGTGAAACGGAAATCGTGCTGCTTGCGTCCGAGATAAAGTCCGGCACCGTGACCGTACTGACGGACACGGACATTCATGCGCACAATACGTTTGAAAATCCGGAGGCCGTTCGTCCGCGTTCCGAAGATTTGACGGTCACAGGCGCGCGCATCCGGCACACGTTTCCCGCAGCCTCGGTAACCTTAATGCAGGCGAAACTAGCCTGAGGGACGCGCAGCGGAACGCTTTGGATATGGACACGCTAGAACGCTCCAGATTGACCATGACATGCTAAAATAGAGTAGTATTTATCGGCAAGTAAGCGTTTTCTCGGTTTTGCCGTAGGCTCATCGCGAGGGCACGTCCCATGAAATTGCAGCGCCTAAGAGAACAGGTCCTGGAGGCGAATCTGGAGCTCGTGCGCCGGGGCTTGATACTCTATACGTTCGGCAATGCCAGTGGAATTTCGCGCGCGGACGGACTGGTGGTCATCAAACCGAGCGGCGTCCCGTACGACGAACTGAAGCCCGAGCACATGGTGATCACGGATTTGGAAGGCAAAATTGTGGAAGGCGATCTGCGGCCTTCCTCCGATCTTCCCACGCACATCGTTATCTACAAGGCGTTCGCCAACACGGGCGGTGTCGCGCACACCCATTCCGAATTCGCAGTATCCTGGGCGCAAGCGGGCCGGCCGATTCCGTGCCTGGGCACGACGCACGCGGACACATTTCACGGCACGGTCCCGGTAACTGCGGATCTGACCCCGGAGGAAACCGAAACGGCGTACGAGAAAAATACCGGCGACGCGATCGTGCGTGTATTTGCGCATGTGAACCCGGACAGCGTTCCCGGCGTACTGGTGAAAAGCCACGGACCGTTCACCTGGGGCGCCGACCCCGGCACCGCCGCGCACAATTCCGCAATCCTGGAAGCGGTGGCGCGCATGGCCTACTACAGCACCAGCATCAATCCTGCGGTCGAGCCGATTTCGCCGTGGCTGCATGACAAACACTTTTTACGCAAGCACGGCGGCGCCCGCTATTACGGCCAGCCGGTGAAAAAGTAATTTTTTTGTGAAATTGTGGCAGACGAGATTCCGAACTATTCGAAATTGTCGCTCCTGTTAATCGCGGATTGAAGGGACCCATGGAAAAATCGAAGATCACGTTGGGGCTGATCGTGGGAAATCGCGGCTTTTTCCCTGGCCACCTTGCCGAGCTGGGCCGGGCAGAGATGGTGAAGGTGCTGCAGGAATCCGGCGTGGACGTGGTGGTGCTGGATGTGAAGCTTAGTAACTACGGCGCGATCGAAACGTACGAAGAAGCCATGCGTTGCGCGGAGCTCTTCCGTGCGAATAGCGACTGCATTGACGGCGTGGTCGTCACGCTGCCGAATTTTGGCGACGAGCGCGCCATCGCCGATACGATTCGCTTAGCGCGGCTGAAAGTTCCAATCCTGGTGCAAGCCACACCCGATACGCCGTCGAAAATGACCATCGCGCACCGCCGCGACAGTTTTTGCGGAAAAATGTCCGCCTGCAATAATTTGCGGCAGTACGGCATCCCGTATTCATTGACCACTTCTCACACCGTCGCACCCGGGTCCGATGAATTCAAGAAAGACCTGGCGTGGTTCACCGGCGTTTGCCGTGTGTATCGCGGCTTGCAGAATTTGCGCATTGGCAGCATCGGCGCGCGGCCCGCGGCGTTCAACACTGTGCGCTACAGCGAAAAATTGCTGGAGGCGGCCGGAATCTCCGTCGAGACGCTGGACCTTTCCGAGGTAATCGGCCGCATCGAGCGCATGAAGGACAACGACGACGCCGCGCAAACAAAACTGAAGGCCATTCACAATTACGTCACCACCAGCGGCGTGCCCGCGGCCGCCCTGCTGAAAATGGCGAAATTGGGCGCCGTGATTGACGAATGGATGAAGGCCACGCACGTCACCGTCAGCGCGGTGCAGTGCTGGACTTCGATTGAAGAAAATCTCGGCGTGGTGCCGTGCACGGTGATGAGCATGATGAGTAACGAACTGCTGCCGAGCGCGTGCGAAGTGGACATCTGCGGCACACTGAGCATGTACGCGCTCGCGCTTGCATCCCAAACGCCCAGCGCCTTGCTCGACTGGAACAACAATTACGGCGAAAATCCGGACAAGGCCGTTTGCTTCCATTGCAGCAATTTGCCCAAGCACTTTTTCAAGCAAGTGCGCATGGATTATCAACAGATCATCGCCGGCACGGTGGGGAAGGATAACACCTTCGGAACGTGCGTGGGTCAGGTGAAGGCCGCGCCGATGAGTTTCGCGCGCTTTTCCACTGATGACGAGAACGGCGTGATTCGCGGCTACGTGGGTGAAGGCCGATTCACAGATGATCCGCTGGAGACTTTCGGCGGCGCCGGTGTGGTCGAGATTCCGCACATGCAGAAACTGCTGCGTTACATTTGTGAAAACGGTTTCGAACATCACGTCGCCGCGAACCTTGCGACCGTCGCGGGAATTGTGCACGAAGCAGCGACGAACTATATGAAGTGGGACACGTACTGGCACGGACGCTGACCCTGACAGAAGTCCGCCATTCTCCTGCGCCCGACGCATCCAAAAAATCATCAAAACAAGGGCATTTCATGCCCTTCCCGCCATGCATAAGAAATTTCTATCGAATGCATCTGCGCGACCGATGCCATAAAATTTCTATGCAATGCATCAGCTTTGTGAGTTTTACTGTATGGCCGCGCATGAGTTAGTTATGTATCATGCGGTCTTCGGGTTCCAAACCGGAAGTGGACCACGATGCCTGTGGAGTTGGTTTCATCGCGCAATTGGGGAGCAGCGGCTCGCGAGACGTCGTGGAGCGCGCCCTCACCGCGCTGGAGCGCCTTTGTCATCGCGGCGGAGTTGACGCCGACGGACTGAGCGGCGACGGGGCCGGAATCCTCACGCCGATTCCGAAAGATTTCATCCGTAAGCGCGCCCGCGAAAGTGAAATTGAATTGCCAGAATCGTTCGGGATGGGCATGGCGTTCCTTTCGCCGGGCCAGGAAGCCGCTGCGCGCGCGTCTGTGGAATCTTCCGCCACCGAATTGGGACTGCGTTGTCTCGGCTGGCGCGAAGTTCCCACCTATCCCTCTCTGCTCGGTCCTTGCGCGCTGGCTACGTTGCCATTAATACGGCAATGCTTTTTCGTTACCGAGGAATCCTCCGCCGACCTGGAACGCCAGCTTTTCCTGATGCGCAAGCGCGTCGAATCCGATGTAGGTTCCGGTATTTATTTTTGTTCGCTGTCGTCGCAATCGCTCGTTTATAAGGGATTGCTCACGCCGCTGCAGCTTGCCGCTTTCTATGCCGATCTGGCGTGTCAGGATTTCATCGCGCCCTTCGCCATTTTTCATCAGCGCTATTCCACCAATACCAGCCCGTCGTGGCAACTCGCGCAGCCTTTCCGTTTCGTCGCGCACAACGGTGAAATCAACACGATCAGCGCCAATCGCCGCTGGACGCGCGCTCGCGAAGGAGCGCTGCAGCGAGAATTCGGCGCGCGGGATCGGTTTCGCGTTCTGGAGGAAGGCGTCAGCGATTCCGCCAGTTTCGATAACGCTCTGGAAGTTCGCCTGCGGCAGGGTTCCAGCGTGGCCGCCGCGATGCTGCGCATGGTGCCGCCCGCTTGGGAAGGCGATCCGCAAACGGGTCCGAAGCTCCGGCGCTTTCTGCAAAAGGCGACGCGCGAACAGGAACCGTGGGACGGTCCCGCCGCGCTGGTTTTCAGCGACGGTCGCATGGTCGGCGCGAAGCTCGATCGCAATGGGCTTCGACCGATGCGCTACACGCTCACTTCTGATGGGTTGCTCGTGGTCGGCTCCGAAGTGGGCATCGCGGATTTACGCGGCAAGAGAATTGCCGAACGCAATCGCCTGGGCCCCGGCGAAATTTTTCTGGTGGATTCGATCGCGGGCGCGATCTTCCGCGGCAACAACGAAGTATCCGAATTGCTGGGGGCAGAGCCCAGCCGCGTTGGCAGCCGCGAGCGCGATTCACAGGTTCGTATCGCGCGATTGGAAAGCGCCGCGACGCAACCATACAGATCCGAAATCGAGACGCAACGACTCGCCGCCGCGATGGGTTGGACCGAAGATCAGTTCCGTCTGCTCTTTCAGCCGCTCGGCCGGGAAGGGAAGGAAGCCGTCTGGAGCATGGGCGACGACGCGCCGCCTGCGTTTCTTTCTTCCCTCAAACGTCCGCTGTGGGATTACTGCAAGCAGCGTTTCGCGCAAGTAACGAACCCGCCGATCGATCCGCTGCGCGAAGTGCACGTCATGTCGCTCGACGTTTATTTGGATCCCCATATTGTCACGGGCTCGCCGGTGCTTGATGCGGGCCATCTCGTTGCCCTGCAATCGCGGCTGGGTACGCCACTGCGGCGAATTGATTTCACATTTGACGCGGCGGGCGGAGTAGAAGCAGCCCGCGCCGCGTTGCAACGCGTGCGCCAGGATATTTCCGCGGCCTTCACCATCGGCGCAAGCGACAAGCCCGCGGTAATCGTGCTGAGCGATCGGGGAGCCACCGAGCAACGTGCCGTGCTCCCAGCGTTGCTTGCGCTTTCCGCGGCGTGGAAGGAAATGGTACGCGTGGGCGCGCACGATGTGCCGCTCATCGTCGAATCCGGCCAAGTGATTGAAACGCATCACATCGCGCTGCTGATTGCTGTCGGTGCGAGCGCCGTGTTCCCGTATCTGGCGATGGAGCTTTCGGAGAAGTTGAAACCGGGTGGCGCCGTCGGCTATCGCGTTGCGGTCGAAGCCGGACTGCGCAAAGTTCTGGCGCGCATGGGCATTTCCACAGTGGCGAGCTATCGCAATAGCCATCTGTTTGAAACCGTCGGCCTGGATGAAGATATTTGCGAGGAATTTTTCGAAGATGCCTCCTCGAGTCTCGGCGGCAGGAACCTCGACGATATTCTTGAGACGAACATTTTTTCGCATCAGCGTGCGTTCGCGGCGGGCGACGCTCCGCTGCAGGATTCCGGACTCTATCGTTTCCGCCACGCCGGCGAGCGGCATTCCACTTCGCCCGAGCTCGTGCGGCGCATGCACGCGTATCTGAAATCGCAGACGCCGGAAAATTATGCGGCATATTCCGGGCTGGCGGATAAACGTGATCCGGTTTCCGTCCGCGATCAGCTCGAGTTTGCGCCAGGTTCCGCCATCGCGCTGGAAGAAGTTGAACCGGAAAGCGCAATTCTTGCTCGGTTCTGCGCGCAGGCCATGTCACTGGGCGCGCTCAGCCCTGAGGCGCATCGCACGCTGGCGATCGCGATGAATCGTCTGGGTGCGCGCAGCAATACGGGAGAAGGCGGCGAAGATCCCAGCGTCTATCGCCTCGAGCCGGAAGCCGCCAATCGCGTGAAGCAAGTGGCGTCCGCGCGTTTCGGTGTGACCGCCGAATATCTGGCGCGCGCCGACGAGCTTGAAATCAAAATGGCGCAAGGCTCGAAGCCCGGCGAAGGCGGCCAGCTGCCCGCGATCAAAGTTAATTCCTACATTGCGCGCCTGCGCCATGCGGTTCCGGGCATGTCCTTGATTTCTCCGCCACCGCATCACGATATTTACAGCATCGAGGATCTCGCGCAGCTGATTTACGATCTGCGTTCGGTAAATCCGGTAGCGCGCATCGGCGTGAAACTAGTTGCTGGCGCGGGAGTGGGAATTATCGCCGCGGGCGTCGCGAAAGCTGGCGCGGATGTGATCACTATCGCGGGATTCGACGGCGGCACCGGCGCTTCGCCGCTCACTTCGATCAAAAATACCGGCCTGCCCTGGGAAATTGGTTTGCGCGCCGCGCACTCGGCTTTGCTGCGCTCAGGTTTCCGCGAAAGAGTGCGCCTGCGCGTCGATGGCGGATTTAAATTCGGCCGCGACGTAGTGATCGCCGCGCTGCTGGGCGCCGACGAATTTGGTTTCGGCACGGCCACTCTGCTGGCCATCGGCTGCGTGATGGCGCGGCAATGCCATCTGAATACATGCCCGGTGGGAATCGCAACGCAAGACGAAAAGCTGCGCGCGCGGTTCACCGGCAATCCGGAAATGGTGATGGCTTATTTTCGCGGCGTGGCCGGCGAAGTGCGCGAACGCATGGCGGCGCTCGGAATTCGCTCGCTCGCCGAAGTAGTCGGTTCGGTGGAAAGATTGCGGCCGCGCAACGAGTCAGCATCGCACTCGGTTGCTACGTTGTTGCAGCCGTCATCCGAAGCCGCGCAACAATCCGCGAAAGATTTACCGCTCGAAATCCACCTGCCCGAGACCGCGAGGGATATCCGCCGCAAACTGCTGCGCGGCGTCGACGGGTTGAGGGCCTTCCCCTTCGTGCACCACTCGCTTTCCATTTCCAATTCCGATCGCAGTGTCGGCGCGCACCTCAGCGGCCACATTCTGCGCCGCACCAATTTCGACGGCTTGGCAGCGGGGAAGAGCATTCGCTGCGAATTCCGCGGCTCCGCTGGACAAAGTTTCGGCGCGTTTCTGGTGCCGGGCATTCGTTTCCGGCTGGTGGGTGATGCGAATGATTATGTGGGCAAAGGGCTGAGCGGCGGCACTATCGCCATCACCGCGGGAGCCGCTGCATCCAAGCGCGGCGACGTGCTCGCGGGCAACACGGTGCTCTACGGCGCCACCAGCGGAAAACTTTTCATCGCCGGGCGCGTGGGCGAACGTTTTGCTGTGCGCAATAGCGGCGCGCTCGCCATCATCGAGGGCGCAGGGCAGCACGGTTGCGAGTACATGACGGCAGGCATCGCCGTAATTCTGGGCCCGGCCGGAATGAATCTGGGTTCTGGCATGACTGGCGGGCTCACTTACATTCTTCGCGACGCGCTCACCGGCGACAATTGCAATCACGAATTTGTGCGTTGCGCCGAAATTGGCGACGGGGCCGGCGAACAGGAAGAAGGCTGGCTGCGTTCGCTGCTGCAGGAACATTTTCGGCTTACCGGCAGCCAGCGCGCGCGTCGCCTGCTGCAATCCACGCACCTATTGCCGCTGGTGCGCCTGGAGCCCGTGCACCTGCCGTGTTCAATCGCCGATACCTGGGGGCCCTTCCTCACGCGTCCAAGCACGCGCGAAGAAGCGGAAGTTCCAGGTGTAGTCCGCGCGCTGCCGCTGGAGAACGAAAACATGCGTCAGACCAGCGACTCAGCCTGCTGAATTATTTCGCGCGTGCAATTATTGCTTGACGCTCCCCGCGGCTGTCGCATACTTCACCGAAATACTTCGCAGTGGTGGAATGGCATATCGAGCGACTAGCAGCGCAGAGGAGACAAGCGCAATGCTCCCCAACGATTTTCCCAGGGCGTACCGAGTTGGCGTTGCCGGTCCGGTGGGTTCGGGCAAGACGGCGCTCGTAGACCAACTCTCGCGACAATTTTGGCCGCGCATCAATCTCGCCGTCGTCACCAACGACATTTACACCAAGGAAGACGCCGAGTTTCTGGCGCGGCAGGGTGTGCTGCCTGTGGAACGCATTCGCGGCGTCGAAACCGGGGCGTGCCCCCATGCCGCGATTCGCGAAGACGCGTCGATGAATTTGCAGGCGATTGCGGAATTAGAAAATGCGCTTCCGGGCCTGGAACTGATTTTCGTCGAGAGTGGCGGAGACAATCTGGCCGCGGCGTTCAGTCCAGAACTGGTGGACATCTGGATTTACGTGATTGACGTGGCCGAAGGCGACAAGATTCCGCGTAAAGGCGGACCTGGCGTCATGCGTTCTGATTTGCTGGTGATCAACAAGATTGATCTGGCGCCTTACGTGGGCGCTTCGCTGGATGTGATGGAGCGCGATTCGCGCCGCATGCGCGGCGAGCGGCCATTTATTTTTACGAATCTGCGCGATGGCGTGGGGCTGGACCGCGTGGTCAGCTGGCTGGAGGAAAAGCTGCGGCACCCGGTCGATACGCGCCGTGCGCTGATTGATGCGCACGCTCCCCACGCGGGGCACGGTCACCAGCACGGCGACAGTCACGATCACGATCACGGTCACGAACATGCCGACGAAGGCAGTCAGGGCCACAGTCACTCGCGTGAGATTGGCCACAGCCACGCCCGCGGTGCTGGAAATCATTCCTGATTAAGGATGAAACCATGCGCGCGGATATTTTTCTCTGGCGCAAGGATTCGTGAACATGGAACGCGATTCAGCGAGCGACATTCTCGGGCAGGCTGACGCATTTGCAGAGCTCCGGTTGCTGCACTTGGCCGACAGCGCGCTTCCCATCGGTGCGCTGGCGCATTCTTTTGGTCTCGAATCGCTCACTTCGTGTGAAATGCTCACCACGCGCGACTTGCCGGATTTTTTAGGGACTTACCTGGAAGAGGCCGGAATGATGGAAGCGGTGTTCTGCCGCGCAGCCTTTCATCTGTCGGCGGCCGCCGCGTCGGAAGATGACTTTGCCGCTCGCTGGCTCGAGCTCAACAATCAATTGAGTGCCCGCAAGCCGGCGCGCGAAAGCCGCGCGGCCAGCGCGTCGCTCGGGGCGAATTTTCTGCAAGTCGCACTGAACCTTGCTGACCTGCCGCGCGCACGCGTGGCGCTAAGCGTCTCGAAGCGTTCGGCGAGCATGGTGCATCACAGCACGGCGTTCGGTTTGGCGTGCGGCCTGCTCCGATTTGCGGAAGATCGCCTGGCGCTGGTCTACCTGCATCAATCGGTTGCGAGTCTTGTGTCATCTTGCCAGCGATTATTGCCTCTGGGCCAGTCCGAAGCGGCAAGAATTTTGTGGAATTTGAAGCCGGCGATAATTGATGCAGCCAATCGCAGCGCTACGTGCGCGCTGGACGATGCTTGCTGCTTCATGCCGTTGCTTGACTGGGGCGCGATGGAACATCCGGCCCTCAGCACGCGATTGTTTATCAGTTAATTTGTCATGCGTTGATGGCATTTGCAAAAACCATGGCCTCCGTCGCAGAAAATCCGCGCGCGATCACTTCGGAACCTTGCGCGCCCCCGCGGCTGCAAGCTTCTCTCACGCTGGATTTTGCGCGCGACGAGTTCGCGGGGCACACGGTGCTCGCCGCCAGCCACCAGGAACCTCCGCTCAAAGTTGTCCGGGCATTTACGTTGCAGGACGGTGCCGCGCTCGCGCACTTGCACAATGTTTCCGGGGGATTGCTCGGCGGCGATCACCTGGCGCTGAAAGTAAATGTCGGCGCCGGTGCCCGGGTGCAAATGACCACCACCGGCGCGACGCGCATCTACCGGCCGCGGCGTGAAGCGCTGCCGACGACGCAAGCCAACGAATTCACCGTGAACGAAGGCGCGCTGCTGGAATATGTTCCGGACTCGATCATTCCGTTCGCCGGAGCGCGCTTCTCGCAGGCAACCACGATTCACCTGGCACAGGGCGCAGGATTATTCTGGTGGGAAATTCTCGCGCCCGGACGCGAAGCTCGCGGCGAAATGTTTGCCTACGATTGCGTGGAATTGAAAACGGACGTCGTCGCGCTCGGCCAGCCGATTGCCAGCGAACGCGTGCGCATCGAGCCGCGCAGGCGGTCGACACCGTCGTTCGGCCGCTTGGGTCCCTACCGGACTTGGGCGACTTTCTGCATCGCGCACGTGGGGCGAAGTGCGGCGGAATGGCTCGCGCTCGAGCACGAACTTCGCGAACAGGCAATACCGCTAACCAAGCACGGCGAAACGCTATGGGGAATCAGCGCGTTGCCCGCCCACGGCGTCATGGTGCGATGCGTTGCAGTTCACGGACGCCGCGTGCTGCCCGGGCTGCAAATGTTGTGGCAAACGGCGAAGCGGCGCCTGTATGGACGCGATGCGACGCCGCCCCGGAAGGTGAATTAAGGAACTGGTAATGTGCGCGAGAAATGCAAGACCCGTGCTTCAGTGACAAAAGCCGCGCGCTTTTTTGCAGCGTTTACCTCGTGGCGCAAGCCACGACCTGCAAAGATTCTCGAGTTCTCAAATAGGCTCTATGGGGGACGCGCCGTAGTGACAATTTCTGAACGATTCGATTGGGAGCGACACAGTGCATCTAACGCCGCGTGAACAGGAAAAATTATTGATCGTGGTCGCCGCGGACGTGGCCCGCCGCAGGCAGGCGCGTGGGCTGAAGCTGAATTACGTGGAAGCCATGGCGATTCTTTCGGCCGAAGTGATAGAAGCGGCGCGCGACGGCAAAAGCGTCGCGGACATTATGAGCTTCGGCGCGGCAATTCTGAAACGGGACGATGTGATGGAAGGCGTGGCGGAAATGATTCAGGAAGTGCAAGTGGAAGCCACATTTCCCGATGGCACCAAACTCGTCACCATTCACGATCCGATTCACTGACTACCGCGGGAGCGGGGAGCACGCACATGAAACCGGGCGAATATTTTCTGAACGAAGCCGCCGGGCCTGTCGAAGCCAATGCCGGGCGCGAGACGAAGCGCGTGCTCGTGCGCAACGCCGGCGACCGTCCCGTTCAGGTCGGCAGCCACTATCATTTTTTCGAAACGAACCGCGGGCTAGAGTTCGATCGCGACGCGGCGTACGGTATGCGCCTGAACATACCCGCGGGCACCGCGGTACGCTTCGAGCCGGGCGAGGAAAAAGAAATCGATCTGACGCCGTTCGGCGGCCGCCGCGTGATGCAAGGATGCAACGGCTTGGTGGAAGGCCCGCTCGACGCCGAAGGCGCGCGCGATAAGGCTCTCACTCGCGCGCAAAAAGCCGGATTCCGCACGAGCCGGACGGCGCCCGGGAAGCTTTCATGAGCTTGAAAATCCCACGCCGCACGTATGCAGAGCTGTACGGGCCAACCACAGGCGACCGCATCCGTCTGGCGGACACCGAGCTCATAATCGAAATCGAGAGAGATTTCACGCACTACGGCGATGAGATCACCTTCGGCGGCGGCAAAGTAATTCGCGATGGCATGGGGCAGAGCGCGAGCGCCACCAGAGAACGCGAACACGGCGCGCTCGACCTGGTCATCACCAACGCGGTGATCCTCGATCACTGGGGCATCGTGAAAGCAGACGTCGGCGTGAAGAACGGCCGCATCGTGAAAGTCGGCAAAGCCGGAAATCCAGACACAATGAACGGTGTCGATCCGGATCTGACCGTCGGCGCCTCGACCGAAGTGATCGCCGGAGAGAATCTTATCCTCACCGCCGGCGGCGTGGATAGCCACATCCACTTCATCTCGCCACAGCAGATTTACGAAGCTCTCTCGAACGGCATCACCACGATGATTGGCGGAGGCACCGGCCCTGCCACGGGCACGGCCGCCACCACGTGCACCCCCGGCGCCTGGAATTTGGCGCGCATGTTGCAAGCTGCCGAAGCATGGCCTATGAATTTTGGTTTTCTGGGGAAGGGGAATAGCGCCACAGCCGCGCCGCTCGCCGAGCAAATTGAAGCCGGAGCGTGCGGCCTGAAATTGCACGAAGATTGGGGCACGACGCCCGCAGCGATTGATGCGTGCCTGAAAGTTGCCGACGAATTCGACGTGCAGGCCGCCATCCACACCGACACGATTAACGAAGCTGGCTTTCTCGAAGCCACACTCGCAGCCATCGCCGGTCGCGCCATCCACACCTATCACACGGAAGGCGCGGGGGGCGGCCACGCACCGGACATCATCCGCATCGCGTCATTCCCGAACGTTCTGCCGTCGTCCACCAATCCCACACGCCCCTACACGGTGAATACCATCGCCGAGCATCTGGATATGCTGATGGTCTGCCATCATCTGAACCCGCAAGTGCCGGAGGACGTGGCCTTCGCCGAAAGCCGCATCCGACCGGAGACGATTGCCGCCGAAGATATTCTGCACGATCTGGGCGTGATCAGCATGATTTCCAGCGATTCGCAGGCGATGGGCCGCGTGGGCGAGGTGGTCACGCGCACCTGGCAGACCGCGCACAAAATGAAAGTGCAGCGCGGCGCGCTATCCGGCGATTCCAATGGCAGCGACAATTCCCGCGCCAAGCGTTACCTCGCCAAGTACACGATCAATCCGGCGATCACCCACGGCATGGCCGCTGAAATCGGGTCGATTGAACCGGGAAAACTCGCGGACCTGGTTCTATGGAAGCCGGCATTTTTCGGCGTGAAGCCGGAAATGATCGTCAAAGGCGGACTCATCGCCTGGAGCGCCATGGGCGATCCGAACGCCTCGATTCCGACGCCACAGCCAGTGCTGTACCGTCCGATGTTCGGCAGCTTCGGTGCCGCGACCGCGCCCACCAGCATCACCTTCGTATCCGAAGCGGCGCGAAATGCCGGCGTTCCGCAGCAGCTGGGGCTAAAAAAGCGCATCGCCACGGTAAGAAATTGTCGTCGTATCGGAAAAAAGGACATGATCCACAACAGCGCGACGCCCAACATCGAAGTAGACCCCGAAACCTACGAAGTGCGCCTAGACGGAACATTGATTACCTGCGAACCCGCCCGCGTCCTACCCTTAGCCCAGCGCTATTTCCTGTTTTGATTCCGAGTTCGCCACCGGGCCTCGTCACCACCCTGCCGCCCGTACGTTCGAGCGCCGCCGGCACAAAATCCTCCGGCTTCTAGCCCCGCGCCAAGCCCATTTTTACTCCTCGAAATTACTCCACCCGGCAATGTACCCACTGAACAGCGTTAACCTTTTGGCACAGGGCCCGGATATTAGGGTTGAGCGCACCCCCCATGCCAATTAGGTTAACACTAGGCGTTGTACCGTTAACTGGAAAGCAACTACAAATCTCTGATTTAGGCGGTCCTGATGTCGTTCTTGGGGGAATTGGCGGCGCCGCGTGTGCGCCGAAGTTCAAACGTGGTTTCACGCGTCGTTGCGGACGAGGCGATTGTGGTTCCTATTCGCCGCGGCGCAGCTGACCTCGATTCCATCTACACCTTCAACGAATCCGGCACGAAGCTCTGGTCCCTGATCGAAAAAGGCCTGGACGCCGCCACACTGGCCTCCTATCTCCAAGCAGAATATGGGCTTACACAGGCCGAAGCCCTTTCGGACGCGGAAGCTTTTGTAAGAGACCTGACTCAGGAGGGTTTGGTCGAGCCTGCCTAACCCGCAGGCACCACCCCGGCCAGGCGGCCGGGCACTTAGAAATGAACGAGACAACCTACTCCGCATTCAGCATGGGCGTGCATCAACGCACGTCTGGTAAGCGCGTGCCGATGGAGGTGTCCATCGAAGTCACGCGCCGTTGTCCTTTGGAATGCCTGCACTGCTACAACAACCTTCCCATGGCGGATCGCGTCGCCCGCAATCGCGAGCTTTCCCTCGAGGAGTATCGCCGCCTGCTGGATCAAATCGCTGACGCCGGGTGCTTCTGGATACTTTTCACGGGCGGTGAGATTTTCGCGCGCGCCGATTTCCTGGACATCTATTCTTACGCCAAGTCCAAGGGCTTCCTGATCACGCTTTTCACCAACGGCACGATGATCACGGAGCGCATCGCGGATTTTCTGGCGGAATACCGGCCGTTTGCGATTGAAATCACTCTCTACGGCGCGACGCGCGAAACGTATGACGCGCTGACGCAGATCCCCGGCTCCTACGACCGCTGCATCCGCGGCATCCGGCTACTGCTGGAACGCAAACTGCCGTTGAAGTTGAAGACGGTGCCCACGACGGTCAATCGGCACGAAGTGTATGAAATGCAGCGCATGGCGCAGCAGGACTTCGGCGTCGATTTCAAATTCGATCCGCTTGTGAACCCGCGCATCGATTGCTCGCAGAGCCCCGTGGAAGTGCGGCTCACGCCGGAAGATGCGGTGGCGCTGGATTTGCACGACGCGCGCCGGCGCGCGGAAGCTCTAAAACTGATCGAGCGCGATATGGCCTTGCCCGCTGATGCTTTCACTTCAGAGAATATTTATCAATGTGGCGGCGGCCTGACCTCCTGCGCGATTGATCCCTACGGCCAGATCAGCATCTGTGTGCTTTCCCACCAGGAAAGCTACGACTGGCGCTCCGGTAGTTTTAGCGCCGGCTGGGATGATTTTCTCGGTCGCGTGAGAGGCAAGAAAAAAACGCGGAAGAGCAAGTGCGACGCCTGCCGCATCAAGACTCTCTGCGGCATGTGTGCTGCCAATGGCGAACTGGAAGAGGGGGACGCTGAATCTCCCGTGGATTTCCTGTGCGAAGTGGCCCACCTGCGCGCCATGGCGCTGGGCGTGGAAATTCCAGCTCATGGAGATTGCGAATGCTGCGCGGGCGGAATCTCACACGGGAGAGTATTGCGATCGGCGGAACGCATTCGAAAGGGTGAGGTGGACGTCGGCTCCTGGACGCCCATGCCTTCCGCTGCGACACTGCCGATTTTGCAACAGAGTTCCGGCTGCGGCAGCGGCTGCGGCTCCTGTGGAGCTCATGCATGAGCAGTGAAGCGCCCATGACCGAACAGAATCAAGATCCGCCGCGCGGCACGAAGCCCTATGAGGCTCCGAAAATCATACGCGTCAGTCTGCGCCCGGATGAGGCGGTATTAGGCCATTGCAAGACGCCGTCATCTGCCGGTCCAGCGTCCCCGGGCTGCGGCATCGCTCTGGGCGGCTGTATGTCCTTCGGTTCCTGACGTGAGAACTATGAACTTACTAACGCAAGCGCAACAGCTGTGCGTCAGCGTTCCGTCGGCACGAATCGCGGCGCGCATCGGCGGCATTTCGCTCGGCGCGACGTCTGTTGCGGGCGGCCCGCTGCTGCTAGTCGATACGCAACTGCGCGATTTTCTGGTTACGGATCCGATTTGCGACCTGGAATTCGATGTGGCGTTTGGCGACCGCTTCGATTCTGCTCCGGGAGAATTGGTATTTGATTCTCGTGGATTGTGGAAGTTGTACCGTAATTCTGAAGGCTTCTGCTTTCGCTTGACCACGGATTTTATCGGCGAGCTGCCGTACAAACAGGCGCTTGTCGCACCGGATTTCAAATCCGGACGCATCGAAATCTCGCACGAGTATTTCGCGCAAAGCCACGCGTTAAATCCGTTGGAATATCCGCTCGATGAACTTCTCTGGATCCATCGGCTCTCGATGGGCGAAGGCGTGGAAGTCCACGGCTGCGGCGTGATCGCGCCAGACGGGAGAGGGTTGCTGCTCACCGGCCACTCCGGCGCGGGAAAGAGCACGTCTTCGCGTTTGTGGTCGCGTCACTACGGCGCGCGTGTGCTCAGCGACGACCGCATCATCCTGCGCCGCGAACACGGCCGCATATGGATGTACGGAACTCCGTGGCACGGCGACGCGGGTATCGCCGAAGCCGATCGCGCGCCACTCGATGGAATTTTCATGCTGTCTCACGGCCAGCAGAACGAAATAAGGCCGCTCAGCCGCAGCACAGCGTCCGCGGAATTGTTGGCGCGCAGTTTCGTGCCGCATCACTCGACGGATTCGATCACTTTCATTCTGGAATTTTTCAGTAAGGTCACAGATTGTGTGCCTTGCTCCGACTTTTCGTTTGTCCCGGATTCTACGGCCGTGGAGGCCCTGCTCAGTGAAGATGTCGGCAAAATTATTGCGGCGTGATACGACGCAATTCGCGATGCTGTGCGAGGACGTGCTACAGCGCGGCTTGCAGGTGCGTTTTCTCGCGCACGGGCAGAGCATGCAGCCCAACGTGCTGAACGGCGATGCGGTGATCGCGGAGCCGGTCGTCGCGCAAGAATTGCGTCGCGGAGACATCGCGCTCACGCTCGGTCAACATGGCGTTCTGCTCCATCGCGTGATCGGCCTCGATCCCGCCACGAACAGAATCGTCACGCGCGGCGACGCCGGCCAGCAGAACGACACCCCCGCCGAATTGGTCCTTGGTCGCGCCGTCTGCTTGGAACGCGATGGCAAGATAATTTCACTGCAAGGGCCCGGTACGAAATTGTTACACGCGCTGCACAGGCAATACCGCCGCGTCATCCAGGCCGGTGCGCGCCGTTCGCCACGTTTGCGCTCGATGCTCGCTCCGCTGCTCTGCGCGGTCTTCGCGTTGTGCCTGTGCGCGTCGCCAGCAGCCGCGCAATTTACCATTACCGATAGCGTCACTCCGGCAACCGTCGCGCCGGGTGGCACGGTGGTCTACACACAGGTACTCACCTATACGGGCGCCACCATCTTCACTCCGGGGGCGGGTAACCCAATAACCACCACGCAAGCGATCCCGACCGGCCTTGCCTTTTCGGCTTGCACCATAACTGGCACGGCTCTCACACGCTGGACTTGCGCGGCGGCAGGCGGGACGATCACCGCCAGCGATACCAACGGCACTACGACCTACACCAACGGCAACACCACGACTTTCACCATCACCATGAAGGTGCTCTCTACCACGGGCACCGGACCAATCAGCGATTCCGTTACTTCCAGTCCTGGCGGGTCGAACGCTAGCGCCGGTATCACAGTCGTTTCCACGCCGGACATCTCCGTCACTGGGACGGTAGCCCCGAATCCGGTAGCGACCGGCGCGCAAGTCACTTACACCGAGACGGTTTCGAATCTCAGCACCACCACGGCGGCGCCGAACGCGACTCTTACACAATCTACACCCGCCAATACGACTTTTGTTTCCGCCACTCCGCCCGCCACATGGAAGTGCGGTACGACTCCGGCGGCTGGTGGCACCGGGGCAATCGTCTGCACGGCCAATGCCGACATGGCTGCGTCAACTTCGGTAAATTTTACGATCATAGTCGCCGTGAATTCAGGCGCACCCGGTGCGACTACGATCACAAACAACCCAATAACCGTCGGCGAAACGGGAACCGACCCGGTGCCAGGAAACAACACCATCTCGCTCTCGACCACCGTGCAAGGCGCCGATCTTTCCATGACGCAGTCTACCTCCGCATCCGCGGTAGCACCGGGCAGCACGATCACGTACACCGAAACCGTCACAAACCTTGGCCCGAACGCTGCGACCGGCGCGGTGCTCTATCAGCAGACACCATCGAACACCACGTTCGCTTCGGTCACGCCTGCGACTGGATGGACTTGCACTTCACCTGCCGTCAACGCCACGGGACAAGTGGTTTGCACGGCCACTGCCACCGTGGCTAGCGGCACAACGACCGCTGCATTTACATATGTCGTCACAGTCGCCGCAGCCACCGCCGCCGGCACCACCATCGTGAATTCCGCGGACGTGACTTCGCAGACCACCGATCCAAATTCGTCCAACAACACGACGTCCACGTCGGTTCTGGTGGAAATTACCGGCGACTCGGATCTTGCGGTTTCGATGACGGCCGCGCCCACGCCCGTGTTCGAATCTTCCGCGCTCACTTACACAATTCAAGTGACCAACCTCGGCCTCGCTCCCGCCGCGGGAGTAACTGTGGTCGATACAGTGCCACCCACCCTTGCCAACCCATCGGCGACATCTTCGGCGGGAACCTGCGGCGCCTTAACGGGCGGCAAAATCACCTGCGCTATCGGAACAGTCGCGTATCCCCTATCGGCTCCCATCACCATCACCGTTACCGGGACGACTCCCGCAACCGGAAGTCCTCTCACGAATAATGCCGCCGTCACTACCAGCGGCACGGACCCCGTCAGCGCAAATAACTCGGTAACCGTCGTCACCGTGGTGCAGCCGCTGGTTTGCGCCATGCCTGGGAAAGACGGCGCGGGAGGAGCCCTGAGCGGAGTTGTGAACACGTACTATCCACCGGCCGCCGGAACGGTAGCTGCCGGCGCGACCGCGATTACCTTGGGTGCGGCCGCTGCTGCTCCGGGTGCGCAAACTGCCATAGGCGTGGGGGACCTGCTGCTCGTCATCCAAATGCAGGGCGCGCAAATTAATTCCACGAACACCAGCTCCTATGGCGACGGCGTTCCTGGCTATCCGGCGTCTGGCGCTACAAGCCTGGGCAACTCAGGCCAGTTTGAATTTGTCACGGCCACCGCCCCGGTCCCGGCGGCCGGAGGCACACTCACGTTCACGGGAACCGGCGCGGGCGGCGGACTGCTGAATACTTACACCAGCGCAGCGGCCACAACCACGCAGGGAATTCAGACGTATCAAGTGATTCGCGTTCCGCAATACACCACTGCCAGCTTCAGTAGCACACTCGCTGCGCTGCCCTGGAACGGAGCGGTCGGCGGCGTGCTTGCGCTTGATGTTGCCTCGCAGCTTACTCTCGGCGGAACGGTAAGCCTTGATGGCCAAGGCTTCCGCGGCGGCGCCGGACGCATACTTGCTGGTGCCGCGGGCACGCTCGCCACAGACGTAATCACGCTGTCAACGCAAGCCACCAACGGCTCGAAGGGCGAAGGGATTGCCGGGACACCGCACTACATCGCTCCTGCGCTCAGCACCATCACGCCTGCCACCACCGCGGTGAGCACAGCACAGGCCGTTGTCGAAGGTCTGCCAAACGGAAGCTACGCGCGCGGCGCTCCGGGCAACGCAGGTGCCGGTTCTACCGACGCAAACCCGACTGCCAACAATCAGAACAGCGGCGGCGGCGCTGGCGCGAACGGCGGCAATGGCGGCACGGGAGGATTCGGCTGGCAGAGCGCGGGAATCGTGGGCGGATTTGGCGGCGTTGCCTTTCCGGCCACCACCAGCGCAATCGTGATGGGCGGCGGTGGCGGCGCCGGGACCACGAACGATGGCTCCTACTGGAATCCCACGACGAACGCTGGCGGCGCGGATTGCGGCGCGAACTGCACCGGCATCTACAGCAGCGGAACCGCGGGCGGCGGGATTGTGATTGTTCACACCGGCTCGATCGCCGGTACCGGAACGATTTCCGCCAATGGACAAACCGCGCTCGAAACTGAAAACGATGGCGGCGGTGGCGCCGGAGCTGGCGGCTCGATCTTGGTTTTTGCCAATAGCGGCCCGCTCTCCGGACTCACCGCCAGCGCCGCAGGCGGCAATGGCGGAATCACTTGGCCTGCGGATTCACCAGGAACTACGTTCCCTGGAAATCGGCATGGCCCAGGAGCAGGCGGTGGCGGTGGCGTGATTCTGGCGTCAGCCGCGCCCGGAACCGCAAACGTCAGCGGCGGCATTCCCGGCTGGTCCACGCTCGCGAACGATCCCTATGGCGCGACAGTCGGGCAGCCCGGATTCGTCAGCTCTGGCCTTTCAATCACCGAAACTCCGGGAACGCAGTCCGGCGCTTACTGTGCGGGTGCCGATCTCGCGGTCACGAATTCCGGCACGCCCAGCGTCGTCTCGCCCGGCGGCAACATTACCTACACGCAGACCGTAACCAACAACGGCCCGCAAGACGCCGTCAACGCCACATTCATCGAAGCTGTTCCCGGCAATACTACCTTTCAATCACTTGCGGTGGCTCCTGGCTGGTCGTGCACTACTCCAGCCGTCGGCAGCGCGGGAAATATCAGCTGCACGGATCCAGATGATGCGAATGCCGCCGTGGGGACTTTCACATTCGCCGTGCAAGTTGTCCCCGGCACGGTAAACGGCACGCAAATTCTGGACACTGCCTCGGTTTCGTCCGGCACCAATGATCCCAATCTCGCAAATAACACTGCGAGCATCTTGACTCTGGTTGGCGCCGCCACCAGCGCCAACATCGTCGTCACGATGACGGCTACGCCCAATCCGGTGCAGGCCGGGAATCAACTCACCTACCAAGTCACAGTGCACAACAACGGCCCGGCCGCCACCAGCAGCGTCACCTTGGCCGACACGATTCCCGCAAACACCACTTTCTCTTCTCTAGCGCAAACTGGCACCGCATGGACTTGCCCGGCTCCTGTCACCGCTGTCAGTTGCACCATCGCGTCGCTGCCCCCGGGAGCCACCACCACATTCACTCTGGTCGTTACAGTCACGGCGGGCACTGCGTCCGGCACCGTCATCACCAATACGGCCAGCACTTCCACTTCAACGCCGGATGCGAATCCTTCCAGCAACAGCTCCACCGTAAACGTAACCGTGGCGTCCGCGGGCCAATACGATTTGAGCGTTACCAGCAGCGCGTCGCCGAACCCCGTCACCGCGGGAAATAATGTCACTTTCAATCTGAATTTTGCGAACAACGGTCCGAACTCCGTCAGCAACGTCACCTATGGAGACACTGTCCCGGCCAACACCACTTTCGTCTCGCTCCTGCTTCCCGCCGGAGCCACTTGCCCCACGCTTCCGGCCGTCGGCGGCACTGGCGCAATCAGTTGCTGCCCCGGCACCGCAGGAGTTTGCTCGGGCGCCGCGTTTCCGTCCGGCTCGACTGCGCAGCTTCCGCTGGTGGTGAAAGTCAACGCGAGCACCGCATCCGGCACCGTCATCTCCAATACTGCAAATATCGGTCCCACAACCAATGACGTGAACGTCGCGAATAATACGACGACTGCGAGCACGATCGTCGCTTCACCCTCGGCGGCCGACGTCGCCATCGTAAAAACTGCAGCGCCGGAGCCCGTGGACCAAGGCGCGACGCTAACTTACGCGTTGCAGGTGACCAACAACGGTCCCGCCGTCGCGCAAAATGTGAACGTTTCCGATCCTCTGCCCAGCCAAGTCGCGTTCGTCTCCGTCTCCACCACGCAAGGCACATGCACGCAGAGCACCGGCACGGTCAGTTGCAGCCTCGGTTCGGTGAGCGTTGGCGGTTTGGTGATCATCACGATCAACACCACGGCTACGGCGTCATTTAGTACGTCGTCGCTGGTGCTGAATACCGCCAGCGTAAGCTCCTCGACCAGCGATCCGAACTCCGCGAACAATTTTTCGTCCACCATCTCGACGATTCAGGCGCCCACGGCCGTGCAGCTGACATCCTTTCACGCACAACCTCGCGCGGGCGGTGGCGTGCTGCTCGAATGGCGCACGCGTGAAGAAGTTCACAACTTAGGTTTCCATATTTATCGCGAGGATGCGCAAGGACGCCACCAGCTCGACCCGTCGCTCATCGCCGGTGGCGCGCTGCTGTTGCGTGGCGGGCAGCCCGGGCATGCTGCGCGCACCTACCAATGGATTGATCCGCAGGGCGGCGCCGGCTCGTCCTACACACTCGAGGACGTGGACCTCAGCGGTATCCGCAGCACGCACGGCCCCGTGACTCCCGATTCGACTGTCTCGGACGCGGCGTCATACTCGCCCGCTATGCTGCTGAACCAGCTGACGAAATCTCTGCCGGCCGCGTCGCCGCTGCCGCTGGCTTTGCCCTGGCGTCCAGGTGCGCCCGTACCGCCCAAAGCGCCCCCCAGCAGCGCGGAAGTCTCCAGCGCGTATCTGGACTCACTGCCGGCCGCGAAAATTTCTGTCAACGCGGAAGGCTGGTACGTGGTCACGCGCGCGCAACTCGTCGCGGCGGGCTTCGATCCCGGTTCCGACGCGCGCACGCTGCAGCTTTTCGCCGAAGGAGTCGAGCAGCCGATGGCGGTCCTCGGCCAGCAAGGCTCGTCGCTGGCGAGCGATGGCGCCATCGCTTTCTACGGCACCGCGATCGACACGCCATTCTCCGGCACGCGCGTCTATTGGCTCATACGCGGGTCGCAGTCAGGCAAGCGAATTCCCGTTTCCACTTCCGGCGGGGCCAGCGCTTCCAGCGTGCAGAGTTTCTTATCCTCCGTCACCCTGGAGCAGCGCACCACTTACTTCGCCGCGCTGTTGAATGGACCCAATGCCGATAATTTCTTCGGAGCGCTCGTCAACAATGATCCAGTAGACCAGGATCTCGCGATCGAGCACTACGATCCGTCGTCGAGCATTCCGGCGCAGATCACCATCACTTTGCAGGGAGTCACCGCCGGTCAACCGCACAGCGTCACCGTCGCCGTGAATGGTTCATCCGTCGGAGTTCTGAATTTCAACGGCCAGGATAATTTCAGTAGCACTTTCCCGGTGCAGCAGGGATCGCTGCAGAACGGCACGAACACCGTCACTCTGACCGCGCTCAACGGCGACTCCGACACCAGCCTGGTGCAATCCATCGTCCTGAATTTCCCGCACAGTTACACGGCGGATTCCGATTGGCTGCGCGCCGCTGCTCCTGCAGGCGCGCACGTAAAAATCAGCGGCTTCTCAAACCAGCAGATCCAGGCGTACGACGTTTCCGATCCGCTCAACATCATTCAGCTCGCCGGACCCATCACTTTTGACAACACCGGATCCAGCATCACGATCACCGTGCCCGGTGCAGCTTCCAGCGCTATGCCGCACACGCTGATCGCGTTTGCGGTTGACCAGATATCGTCGGCCTCAGCGATCACTTATCATCCGCAAAGTTCGCTCACAGAACAACGCTCCGGCGCAGACATCGTCATCATCACGCATCCGGATTTTGCAGCCACCGTCGCGCCGCTGGTGAGCCTGCGCAAATCGCAGCAGCATGAAGTTGCCGTTGTCACCGTGGACGAGCTCTTCGACGCCTATAATTACGGCGAACGCAGCCCGTTCGCGCTTCAAGACTATCTGCAATTCGCTTCCACCCAGTGGCACGAAAAGCCGCAGTCCGTGCTGCTGCTCGGTGATGCCTCTTTCGACCCGCGCGATTATCTGGGCCTCGGCGATTTCGATTTCGTGCCCACGCGGATCATCGAAACGGCCGCATTCAAAACCGCTTCCGATGATTGGCTCAGCGATTTCCAGAACACCGGTTTCGCGACGATTCCCACTGGGCGCATTCCCGCGCGCACCGCTGCCGACGCGGCCCTGGTTATTTCGAAAATTGTGAATTATGAACGCAACACGTCACAGGGCAGTTGGCAGCAGCAAGCCTTGATTGTTGCGGACCAAAATGTCGGCGTGGATTTCTCCGGCGAAGCAGACATGGCGGCCGCGCTGCTGCCGCCGTCACTGGTCGCGACCAAAATTTTGGCCGACGGCCAGTCCACGACTGCTGTCTCGCAGGAAATTCTCGACGCGGTGAACGCCGGCACCCTGCTCGTCAATTACACCGGCCACGGCGCCGAGCAGCAGTGGTCATTCTCGGACCTGCTCGATAACACTTCGGCCGCCGCACTGAGCAATGGCGGACGCCTGCCCGTGTTCCTGCTGATGGATTGCCTCAACGGATTCTTCCACGACGTCTATGCGGAAAGCCTTTCTACGGCGCTGCTGCTGGCGCCCAATGGCGGCGCGGTAGCCGTCTGGGCCTCGTCCGGGTTCACCACCGCGCCGCCGCAAGCGGCAATGGACCAGGCGCTGCTG
Source organism: Candidatus Acidiferrales bacterium (assembly GCA_035602855.1). Taxonomy (GTDB): domain Bacteria; phylum Acidobacteriota; class Terriglobia; order Acidiferrales; family UBA7541; genus Palsa-295. Next base: position 7,187 of record DATNLN010000096.1, on the reverse strand, counting down.
CGCACTCTCGCGGCAAATCCGACGCAACCTCTGGGCCGCTCGATCCTGACAGCCAAGCAGAATATCACCGATTCCGACGTGCGTCGTACCTGGATCCTTTTCGGCGATCCCGCCATGCGCGTAGCATTCCCAGCCGCAGTCTCAACAGTTACGATCAAGCCGCGCATCACTCCCATCACGCAAACCCCTCGCTAGACGCAGGCACAAACGGTCGAGGCCCTCTTGGGGTCATCTTTGAAGGTCGTCGCTCCAGCCACGACAGGAATGCCCAGAAGTGCACGCGGCGTCAACCGCCGCGGTACTAATTGCGCGGGCACTACCAGGATAGGGCAGGGAATTACTGTCAACTCCGCGATACAATCCTACGCGAAGCAAAACCATGTCCAACTTGGCCAAACTCTTTGAACGCATCGCCATCATCGCGCTAGTCGCATTCGCGATGCTCTACGGGTGCGACTACGCCCTCTTCCAGCACAAAATGAGCAAGAATGGCGGCGCCGACGCCCTTGGCTCGGTGACTTCCTACTACGGCACCGCGCTGAAAGACGGCAAAATGGAGATTTTCACCGACCAGCCGCAAGTCGAAACCTGCGCCCACTCCTTGTTCCCGCATTCCGGCTACCGCCCCTGCTGGTACGCTGCTCGTAACAACGTCAAGCCCATCGGGTGATTAGCCGCCCGAAAAATAATCTGCAGCGCACCTGAAACAATCCGCAAGTATTCAACGCTTTCGCTTTCGCGTTCTCGGCAACCGGCCGTCCGCGTTTGCCGCTTTCTGCAAAAGCTGCAGCAGAGCCTGCGCATCCCGCGTGAGCGACCTATGACGCGGATAAATCACGTCCAGATTGCGCCGCAGCGGCTCCTCGTCTACAATTTCGATCGCCACCAGCTTCCCCCTGCGCAGTTCGTGCGTCACCGCAATCAAAGGCAGAAAACTCAGCCCCAGTTTTCTTTCCACCATGCGTTTCGCCGCCTCAATCGTTTCCACTTCCAGCACGGTATTCGGCAATTGCCCCGCGCGGCGAAACAATCCCTGGCTCAAAGTCCAGTCGCTCGACCCACGGTCGAAAAATATCAGCGGCATGGCTTCCACATCTTCCAGCCGCACGCGCCGTTTGCGCGCCGCGGCATGATTCGGATGTCCCACCAGAATCAAAGGATCGTCGCGCAGCGTCATCGTCTCCACTTCCGGATGATTCAACGAGCGCGCCACGCCAATTTCCGCTTCGCCGTCCAGCACCATCTTCAATACCTGCGCCGAAGTACCGGAGCGCAGATTCACCAGCACCTTAGGATTCGCCGCTTGGTAGTCCTTCATCACGTCCGGCAAAAAATAGGTGCACACCGAGAGCGCTGCCGCTATGCTGAGCGAGCCGCCAGCAGAAGGCTGCAATTCATGTACGGCCTGCCGCGCCCGCGTCACATCCCGCAGCAGCTGTTCGGCGTGCGGACGCAAAGCCTTCCCCGCGGGTGATACCGAAAGATTTCCGCGCACACGGGCAAAAAGTTTCACGCCCAAACCGTCCTCCAGCGCCCGCACCCGCGCGCTCACCGCCGGCTGGCTGATATGGAGCGCCGCCGCCGCGCGATGAAAGCCGCCGTAGGTGAGTACCGCCAGGAACGTTTCCAGTTGATCGATTTCCATTTGACCTCGTCCCCTCCCTTAACCAGAGCAGGGAAGCCCTTCCAGCCGGTACTACCAAACTTAGTACCGGGGATGGAAACTACCTGATAAGCATATTCTATCAAGATGATAAGGACAATCAGTTTGACTGATTGCCTCGTCTGCCTCACACTGGGCCCAGTCGCCGGTTGTTCCACGGACCGCGAGCGCGAAACGACCCCGCTCCCCTCCACACTGGCTGCTCCGGCCCCAATCTTGTCATTTCGAAAGAAAGCGCGCATCACATCCGCTTTCTTCCATCGAAGAGGACGCAACCGATGAACGCCAACGGCAATCACCGCAGCCTGGAGCATAAGTGGAAGACTGAGCTGCGCTGGGAAGGCATCACGCGCCCCTACTCGCAGAAAGACGTCGAGCAACTGCGCGGCTCCGTCCACATCGAGCACACTATGGCGCGCATGGGCGCCGAGCGCCTCTGGCAATTGCTGCAGGATGATCTCTACGTCGCTGCGCTGGGCGCCCTAACCGGCAACCAAGCTGTGCAGCAAGTCGCCGCCGGCCTGCAAGCGATTTACCTAAGCGGTTGGCAAGTCGCGGCCGATGCCAATGACGCCGGCCAAATGTATCCCGATCAAAGCCTCTATCCCGCCGACAGCGTGCCCAACGTCGTGCGCAAACTAAATCAAGCCCTGGCGCGCGCCGATCAGATCCATCATGCCGAAGGCAAGAACGGGATTCACTGGTTCGCGCCGATCGTCGCCGACGCCGAAGCAGGATTCGGCGGCAATCTCAACGCGTTCGAACTGATGAAGGCGATGATCGAAGCCGGCGCCGCGTGCGTGCACTTCGAAGATCAATTGTCCTCGGCGAAAAAGTGCGGGCACCTGGGTGGAAAAGTTCTGGTTCCGACCGTCGAAGCCATTCAGAAGCTCGTCGCAGCGCGCCTGGCGGCCGATGTGATGGGCGTGCCCACGCTGATCATGGCGCGCACCGACGCGGACAGCGCGCACCTGCTCACCAGCGACATTGACCCGCGCGACCGCGAATTCCTCACCGGCGAGCGCACTCCCGAAGGCTTCTTTAAGATTCGCGGCGGCCTGCCCTCCGCGATTGCTCGCGGCCTGGCCTACGCGCCCTATGCCGATCTGATCTGGTGCGAAACCTCCAAACCGCATCTCGGTGAAGCGCGCCGGTTTGCCGAAGCGATTCACGCCAAGTATCCCAACAAAATGCTGGCATACAATTGCTCGCCTTCCTTCAACTGGCGCAAAAATCTCGACGACAACACCATCGCGAAATTCCAGCGCGAGCTCGGCGCCATGGGCTACAAATTCCAGTTCATCACTCTGGCAGGATTCCACGCGCTCAATCTCTCGATGTTCGAGCTGGCGCGCAATTACAAACAGGACGGCATGACCGCCTACTGCCGCCTGCAGGAAAAAGAGTTCTCGAGCGAACAAGCGTTCGGCTACGAAGCCGTCAAGCATCAGCGCTTCGTCGGCACGGGTTACTTCGACGCGGTGCAACAGGCCATCACCAGCGGCACGGCCTCCACCACCGCGCTCGCCGGCTCTACCGAAACCGCGCAATTTCAGGAAGCGAAGCCGCTGCGTCTCCCGGCGCAAGCAAAGAAAGAAATGCGCCAGGCGGCTTCGGCCGACTAATCCGCAGTCACGCGAACAATGGTTGGGAGCAGGCAAAAAACGGGCGAGCCCATCGAGCCCGCCGTTCTTTTTTTTCGTAAAGCAGAAGCGCCTCTGCGCCGGCTGGGGCTCCTGAACTAGCCGCGTCGCGCAGTGACAATCTTGGCCGTTGTGATTGCCTGTCCCACATGCCGCTGCGTGTGGTCCGCGACGTGCACGAGCAAACCGCCCACAGTCGCCGGCAGTAACTTAGTGCCAACAGGTCGCGGTTCCTGCAAACCGTTTGCATCGAACGACCGGATTCGTCCGGCCGCCCGCCCCAAAGCCGCTTCCAGCTCCGCAAATAACTCAGCGCGCTTGGCGTTGCCGTCAAGTTCGCTCTTCCACGCGGCAATCTGTGAATCATCGAGGGGCTTTCCCTCCGCATAACTCAGCAGCCGGTCAATGCTCCGCGCGATGTGGCGCACATGAAACGCCACCGGAGCAATCCCATCCGGCCGCGCATTCAATTCCGCGTCGCTCAGGCCGCCGCACCAGCGCGTCAAATCTTCCTGCGCCAGTTCCAGCGCGTGCAGCACCGCGCGAGGCACGGCTGCCACATCCGTCAGCGTACCGCGCAGCCACGGTTCGGGAATTCTCACTTCGCTCATTCGCAAGCGCCTCCACAGCTAGGCTACCCGAAACCGCGGGCGCGATAAATGATGACGATAATTAACGCAACTTCTTAGGGCGGTGCGGAAGCAGGTTTCGCAGCGGGAACTTCGGCAGGTGGTTTCGCATCCGTCGCTTTCGCCGCAGGCACAGCCTCCGTCGCGGGCAGCCGCACTCGTATTTTCAGTCCGCCGCCCGGCTACCCGCCGCGCAGTCGTCACACTGGTCTGAAAAAATACCATTCACGCACCCGTAACACTCCGCTAATAATATGCTGAGGTTGACGGGCGCTTTCCTACGAGCGCTGTGCCCGAACTCGAGGAGAAGATTTCGGATGGAAAAGAGAAATTTCCTTTTTGTTTCGCTTACCGGCCTTATCAGTGACATCGCCTGGCAAGTCTCCAAAGAAGGCCACGAAGTCCGTTACTTCATCCAGGACAAAAAGGAGCGCGACATCGCCGACGGCTTCGTCGCGAAATCAAAAGACTGGGAGAAAGACGCCGAGTGGGCCGACATCCTGATCTTTGACGATACTCTCGGCCAGGGGGAAAAAGCCAAGAACCTGCGCGCGGCCGGAAAAAAGGTAATTGGCGGCACGCCCTACACCGATCGCCTGGAAGACGACCGTTCCTTTGGCCAGGAAGAACTCAAGACCGCCGGCGTCAACATCATTCCTTACGGCGAATTCTCATCTTTCGACGAGGCTATCGAGCACGTCGAGCAGAATCCCGGCCGCTACGTCATCAAGCCCAGCGGGGAAGCGCAGAACGTCAAGCGCCGCCTCTTCGTCGGCGAAGAGGACGACGGACAGGACGTCATCCACATGCTCGAGGCCTACAAAAAGGCACTCTCCGACGAAATTAAAGTTTTCCAGCTGCAGCGCCGCGTCACCGGCGTGGAAGTAGCCGTCGGCGCTTTCTTCAACGGAAAAAGCTTCATCTATCCCATCAACATCAATTTCGAGCACAAGAAACTTTTTCCCGGCGAAAATGGCCCTCCCACCGGAGAAATGGGCACGACGATGTTCTGGAGTGAAGCCAATCACCTGTTCGATCAGACCCTGCTGAAGATGGAGACTAAGCTCAAGGAAGAAGGTTACATCGGCTACATTGACCTGAATTGCATCGTCAACCATCATGGCATCTATCCGCTCGAATTTACTTCGCGCTTCGGCTATCCCACCATCAGCATTCAGCAGGCCGGAATGATCACTCCCATCGGCCAGTTTTTCTGGGACCTGGCGAGCGGCAACGATCCAAAGCTTAAAGTTCGCAGCGGATTCCAGATCGGTGTGCGCATCGTCGTTCCCCCATTTCCCTTTGACGATGATGAAACCTTCGATTCCTTCTCCAAGAACGCCGTAATCGTTTTCAAAAAGCCTCCCACCGATGAAATGCACATCGAAGACGTAAAACAAGTGAACGGCCAGTGGCTGGTAGCTGGAACTTCCGGTGTGATTCTGGTAGTCGTCGGCCTGGGCCAAACCATGAAGCAGGCGCAAACCCAGGTGTACTCGCGCATCAAAAATGTCCTCATCCCCAACATGTACTACCGCACAGACATCGGCGACCGCTGGGTAGAAGACAGCGACCGCCTCCACACCTGGGGCTATCTGCGTTGAACCGTCGCGGTTCGTAGCGCCGGCGTTCCGCTGGCTCCATTGCCCCGGTGCGCCATCGCTCGCGCGGCAACCACCGGTGGCGGTCTGAAGGCCGCCGCTACAAAACCTGCTGGCGCTAATGCTCGTCCGCGCGAACCTTGTCAACCGTCACTCCCTACGCTAAAGTAACCGCTCTTTTAGGGAGCGTTCCCCAAAATGCCCGTAGTCGCAGGAAAAGAAAAACTAAAAGTCCTGATCCGTCGTGCCGCCATCCAAAAACGAGTGCGCGAAGTCGCCCATCAGATCACCAAAGATTTCGCCGGCGAGCGCATTCATCTGATCGGCGTCCTGAAGGGTGCCTGCATCTTTCTCTCCGATCTGGTCCGCGAGATCAATCTCGAAACCTCCATAGACTTCATCGCCGTCTCTAGCTACGGAAAAAATAAAGAAAGCTCCGGTCAGGTTCGCCTGGTAAAAGACCTCGATAGCAGCATCGAGAGCCTCAACGTGATCGTAGTCGAAGACATTCTCGACACCGGCATCACGTTGACCTATCTGTTGCGCGTGCTAGCCCAACGCAAACCCAAATCCCTGCGCATCGCCGCGCTGCTCGATAAGCCCTCGCGCCGCATCAAAGAGGTGAAAGCCGATTACATCGGTTTCAAAATCCCCAACGATTTCGTCGTTGGCTACGGCCTTGATTACGCCGAACGCTACCGCAACCTGAAAGACGTCTGCATCCTGACGCTGCCCCCGGAATGAACATGCCGCTCACCGAACGCGAAATCGCCAAACTAATCGACCACACGCTTTTGAAGCCCGACGCCACGCAGGACGAAATCCGCAAACTCTGCGAAGAAGCCCTGCAATACCAATTCGCTTCGGTCTGCGTGAATCCCTGGAACGTCGCTCAATCTGCCGACCTTCTCCGCGGCAGCACCGTAAAAGTTTGCACCGTAGTGGGCTTCCCCCTGGGCGCCACGCTGCCGGAAGTAAAAGTGTTCGAAGCACAGAAATCCATGGAGCGCGGCGCACAGGAAATAGACATGGTCATCAATATCGGCGCGCTCAAGTCCGGCCGTGCGGGCGCGGTGGAAGCCGATATTCACGGCGTCGTAGGCGCCAGCCATCACGCCGGCGCCATCTGCAAAGTAATCATCGAAACCTGTCTGCTCACGCGCGAAGAAAAAATCCAGGCATCGCTCGCCTCCAAAAATGCCGGCGCGGATTTCGTAAAAACCTCCACGGGATTCAGCACTGCCGGCGCCACTGCAGAAGATGTGCGCCTGATTCGCGAAACCATCGGTGCTGGCACCGGCATCAAGGCGGCGGGCGGCGTGCGCACGCTCGAGGACCTGCAGAAAATGGTCGCAGCCGGCGCCACGCGCATCGGCGCCAGCGCCGGCGTGAAAATCATCCAGCAGCTGCGCTCCGGAAAATCATCGGTGGCTTCCGGCGCCCCCTCCGGTGAGAAATATTGAAAAGTTCAATGCAGGCTCTTCTCCGCGGCAAGAGCTTCACACTCGCCTGCTATAATGAATCGACTTTGCGCCCATTGTTTCCGGCGCTGTAAAGATATCCGGAAAGGACGCGCGCATTTCCCGGGCGGGGCTCGGGAGTTCCAAACATAGCCAAATGGACGCAGCAAAACTAAATCCCAAAATCGACG
>DATNLN010000080.1:0-21113 GCA_035602855.1 Candidatus Acidiferrales bacterium | reverse complement strand
GAGCGGCACATTCACATTCACGCTCTCGCCCTTGGCGGCATCATCCACCTTCACGTGCAGGTAACGCTCGGCCGGCGCAGGCACCGCCATTGCCGCAAGCGCCAGATTGCCCATCGTCAGAGCCAGCGCACAGCACACCCCGATCACTCGAATTCCTGTTCGCATGTTTGGAAGCCTCCCGTGCTCTTCCTGCAGTTAAGTACGGAGGCGGGTTGGGAAATGTTCCGTAAATTCTTGCTTAGCTGGGCTGCGTTTCGACCGGGAGGAGTAATAGGGAACTAATCGCGCTGAGGCTTGAAATAGACGGCAGCCAGCGGCGGGACTTTGAGTTTGATGGACCACGGACGGCCGTTCCAGGGAATGGGTTCGGCGCGCACGCCGCCGGCATTTCCAGCGTCGCTGCCTTCGTAATAGGAGGAGTCGGAGTTGAGAATCTCGCGATAATATCCCGCCGCGGGGACACCGATGCGGTAATCCAGCCGCAACACCGGCGTGAAATTGCAGACCACCACCACGAAGTCCTCCGGATCTCGCGCGCGGCGGATGAGCGAAAGAATGCTGGCCGCTGCGTCGTTCGCATCAATCCATTCGAAGCCGGCCCATTCGAAGTCCACTTCGAAGAACGGCCGTTCGGTTGCGTGCAGACGATTCAAATCGGTTAATAAACGCTGCACGCCGCGGTGTGACGGCGACTCTTCCAGCGACCAGTCCACGCTGCCTTCTTCCCAGAATTCATTGCGCTCCGCCAGCTCGCTGCCCATGAACAGCAATTTTTTCCCGGGATGCGCGTACATATATCCGAAAAGCAAACGGAGGTTGGCGAATTTCTGCCAATCGTCGCCCGGCATTTTTTCCAGCAGTGTGCGTTTGCCGTGCACCACCTCATCGTGAGAAAGCGGGAGAACGAAGTTCTCCTGGAACGCATAAATCATCGAAAAGGTGAGCTCGTTGTGATGATGCTGGCGAAATATGGGATCGAGTGCGAAGTAACGGAGCGTGTCGTTCATCCATCCCATGTTCCATTTCAAATCGAAGCCCAGGCCACCTACGTAGGTGGGGCGCGAAACCGCCGGCCACGACGTCGATTCTTCCGCGATCATCAGCGCACCAGGATGCCGGCTGTGCAGCACTTCGTTCAAATGCTTCAGGAACGCAATCGCTTCCAGATTTTCGCGGCCGCCGAAATCATTCGGAATCCACTCACCGGGTTTGCGCGAGTAATCGAGGTAGAGCATCGAAGCCACTGCGTCCACACGCAGGCCGTCAAGATGATATTTGTCCAGCCAGAACAGCGCGTTCGAGACCAGGAAATTTTGGACCTCGTTGCGGCCGTAGTTGAAGACCAGCGTACCCCAGTCCGGATGCGCGCCGCGGCGCGGGTCGGCATGTTCGTACAGATGCGTGCCGTCGAATAATCCCAGGCCATGTGCGTCGCGCGGGAAATGCGCCGGCGTCCAGTCCAGAATCACGCCGATGTCCTGCTGGTGGCAGCGGTCCACGAAATACATGAAATCCGCGGGCGTGCCGAAACGGCTGGTCACCGCGAAATATCCGACGGTCTGGTAACCCCAGGAAGCGTCCAGCGGATGTTCCATGATCGGCAGCAGCTCGATATGGGTGAAGCCCATGCGTTTCACGTAGGGCAGCAGTTCTTCAGCTAGTTCACGGTAGGTCAACCAGCGGTTTTCTTCTTCCGGATTGCGCCGCCACGACCCGGCGTGCAATTCGTAAATCGTCATTGGCGAATGCAGCCAGTCACGCAGCGGGCGCGATTCCATCCATGCCGTGTCCTTCCATTTGTAGCCGTCGATGGTGCGCACGACCGACGCGTTGTTGGGCCGCATTTCGCCGGCAAAGCCGCAGGGATCGGTTTTCAGTCCCACTCCGCCGAGACTCGACAGAATCTCGAACTTGTAGAGCTCACCTTCATTCAGGCCGGGAATGAACAGCTCCCAGATTCCACTGGAGCCGCGGTGGCGCATGGGATGCACGCGGCCATCCCAGAAGTTGAAGTTGCCCACGACGCTTACGCGCCGCGCATTGGGCGCCCACACGCCGAAATGCACGCCGCGCACGCCGGCAACTTCGCGCACGTGCGCGCCCAGTTTTTCGTACTTCTGGTAGTGGGTGCCTTCCCCGGAAAGATACAGGTCGTACTCGGTGAGCACGGGCGGAAAGACATACGGATCGTAAGTCTCGAGGACGTTTCCATCGCTGAAGCGAATCTGCAGGCCATAGACGTTCGGAGGAACGGCCTCGTTCTGCGGCTTGGCGACGCCGGTCGCGGGAATCCGGGCTTCAAACAAGCCTTCGGGATGAATTCGAATGGCAGGTTGCGGTTCGGCTTTCTTGCCCCACAGTACCGTAACTTCCGCCGCATTCGGGCGGAAAACGCGGATCGCGAGCAAATGCTTTGCGTCTTGCTCAATCCAGTGCGGCCCCAGCACGGCAAAGGGATCGGAATGCTCGCCACGGACGAGCCGCTCCATATCTTTCTCCCAGGTCGCTGAGATCGCCGACTTCGCAGGGGTCACCGGGGGATTCGCTGCGGAAGCTTTCCGTTTTTCTTCTTTTCCCATAACAGTTGGGAATCCAATATCAGACTCCGGTCACCATCTTACCGGAGCGGAAGCGCCACGCCAAACTCGCCGCAGGTGATTCCCGCTGCCCGAAACCGAAACGTGCTGGACTTGGTTGCCGAAGCCCGGTAGCCTAACCGGCAGCTCTGGGGCGCACGGCGGGGCAATCCACGAAGGAGATCACTTATGAAAAGATTCGCTCGCTCAATTTTCCTCCTGGCGGTGCCGGCGCTGCTCCTCGGCGGTGCGGGCGCCACGGGTGCTCAGGAAGGCGCGCAGTCGAAAACTCCGCAGACGCCGACGCAAGCCATTCTGGAAAACTGGAACGACGTGGGCAACCGCCTGATCACCATGGCGCAGGATTGGCCGGAAGAAAAATACACTTACAAATTGACTCCTGCGGTGCGCACGTTTCAGGAAGTAATCCTGCACATCGCGGGATCGAACTACGACTTGATCAATCGTATAGGGGGAGCCAAAATCGGCGAAGCGCAGAATGATCCGCCCGTGAGCCAGTACAAAACGAAAGCGGAGACCGTGGCGTATCTGAAAAAATCCGTGGAGGATGGAGCCGCGCTGCTGCAGAAGCAAGGCGATGCCGACGCGGTGAAGCATCTGTCGGGATGGATTGGTTATACCGAGCACATGGGCGAGCATTACGGCTTGCTGGTGGCTTACTACCGCGCCACCGGCGGAGTGCCCCCGGAATCTCGCCCCAAGAAGTAGCCGCGCCCGAGCGATTCGAGCCAGGGAGAATCCTGGTGCGGACGCTTTACCTGCAGCCGGGCAGAGCAGCCGGGCCACGATTCCTTCGTCAGGCCATCCTATTCACTTCTCGCAAACACCGCAGCGACCCAAGAAACGGCCCCGACGATTTTGGGGTCGTTTCCAAAGGCTTTAACCGCTGCCCAAGCGTTCGTTAACTCCGCCCAGAAGCGCTGGGTTGCTAGGTTACCGACGAACGCACGGGCGCGCCCAATCCAAGTCTTGCGCACCGCGGAAATGACCTTTTCGCCACCCCTAAGTCATAGGAAATGTGAGTGCTTAGTACGAACGTACCATTGTCGCCCCGGTCGCTGCACTTTATACAAGATGTGGGGGAATCCTCGGGAACGAGTGCCCGTTCCGCGCCAGCGAACATGCCAAACAAGGCCGCCATTTTGCCCGACAATGGAGACGGTTCATCGCGCGCCCACACGGGCGGGCGGCCAGCAAAGCCCCCGCACTCTGCGGACTGCCTGACCGTGATGGGCGCAGATTCCTTTCCGCAGCACCTGGACTTTCAGCTCCTTTTTTCCAGTCATCCGGAGGCGATGGTCGTTCTGGACGTAAACCACCGCATCCGGATGTGCAATCCCGCCTTCGAAGAGCTGTTCCAGCATCGCCAGGCCGATATCCTGGGCGCTGAGCTTGACCTGCTGCTAGCCTCCGATGAATTCCACGGCGAAGCGCTGCGTTTCAGCGAGCGAGCGGCAGCGGGCGAGGTGGTTCGCGCGAACACCAAGCGCCGCCGCCGCGATGGCTCGTTCGTTGATGTGCAAATCACCTGCGTGCCGCTGTTGCAGGATGGCAAAATTGTCGGCTGCTACGGCATTTATCAGGACATCACCGAGCGCTGCGCAGCGGAACGCGCGCAGCAGGAGGCCGAGAAAAAACTCAGCCTGCTATTTGAAAATGCCGTCGAAGGAATTTTCCAGACCAGCGTAGACGGCCAGCTGCTCAGCGTGAACCCGGCGCTGGCGCGCATGTGCGGCTACAGTTCGCCGGCGGAGATGGTCGCTACGGTGCACGACATCGGCAAGGATTTTTACGCCGATCCGCAGACGCGCCTGGAATTCCAGCGCGCGATGGAAGAACACGGGGCGGTCCAGGCGTTTGAATATCAGCTGCGCAAGAAAAATGGCGCGCTGATCTGGATTTTGGAAAACGCCAGAGTGATTCGTGATGCGGCTGGCAAGGTCACGGCTTACGAAGGCACCATGGAAGACATCACCGAGCGGAAACGTTCCGAGCTCGAGCGCCAGATCACCTTCGAAATCATTCACGGCGTGAACGTCACCGATAATCTGGACGAATTGCTCTACCTGATCCACCAATCGCTCAACAAAGTTTTGTACGCGGAGAACTGTTTCGTCGCACTGTACGAATCCGCATCCGGAATGTTCCACTTCCCATTTTTCGTGGACCAGTTCGACGAAGCGCCTCCCCCGCAGCAGGTGGGCCGAAGCTGCACGGCATACGTCTATCGCACCGGCCGCGCCATGTTGATTCCGCAGCAAGTTTTCGATCGGCTTGCAGCGGACGGGGAAGTAGAACTGGTGGGAACTCCGTCACCCTCCTGGCTGGGCGTTCCGCTGCGCACTCCTGCCGCCACCATCGGTGTTCTGGTGGTGCAGCATTACGAAAATGAATTTGCCTACACCGAACGCGACCTGGAGTTCCTGGCCTCCGTCGGGGGGCAGATCGCCCTGGCGATTGATCGCAAACGCGCTGAAGAAAAAATTCGCGAAAGCGAAGCGCGGCTGCGAGTGCTGGTGGAGCAGCTGCCCGCAGTGCTGTGGACGGTGAGCAAAGACCTTTGCTTCACCTCTGCTTTGGGCGCGGGTCTCACGCGCCTGGGCTTGAAGCCGAACCAGATTGTGGGCGTCTCGCTGTTCGATTATTTCGAAACGCCGGACCCGGCATTTTTGCCGATCGCCGCGCATCGCCGCGCAATCGCCGGCGAGCCAACCACCTTTCACGTGGAATGGAAGGGCGGATCCTACACCTGCCACGTGGAGCCGCTGCGCACCGCAGAAGGCGAATTGCAGGGCGCGATTTGCATGGCGCTCGATATCACGGACCGCCGGCAACTGGAAGAGCAACTCCGCCAGGCACAAAAGATGGAAGCCGTGGGACGCCTGGCCGGTGGAATCGCGCACGACTTCAACAATCTTCTGATGGTCATTCAGGGCTACGCGGATCTGATGACCGAGCGCCTGGCCGAAGGCGACCCGCTGCGCCGCAACGCGGAACAAATCCAAACCGCATCGCAGCGCGCCACCTCTCTCACGCGCCAACTGCTCGCCTTCAGCCGCAAACAGATGCTGGCGCCGAAAGTGTTGAGCATTCAAAGCGTCGTCACTGAGATGGAAAAGATTCTGCGCCGCCTGATCGGAGAGGACGTTCAGCTGGAAACCTCTAGCGTCGCGGATCTCGGATTGGTGAAAGCCGATCGCAGCCAGATCGAGCAGGTGATCTTAAATCTGGCGGTCAACGCGCGCGACGCTATGCCCGAGGGCGGGCGCTTGACCATTGAAACGGCCAATGTGGATCTCGATGAATCTTTCTCGCACTCTTCCGTGATGCTTTCGCCCGGCCCCTACGTGATGCTGGCCGTCACGGACAACGGCTGCGGCATGGACGTCGAAACCCAGGCGCACATCTTCGAGCCTTTCTTTACGACGAAAGAAAAGGGGAAAGGAACGGGACTGGGCCTCGCCACCGTGTACGGCATCGTCAAACAAAGCGGCGGCTACGTGTGGGTCTATAGCGAGCCAGGGCGCGGTACGAGCTTCAAAGTTTATCTGCCTCGCGTATGGGACGAACCGACCATGCCAGGCCGCGATCGCAGAATCGAAGGGCAGAGGCTGCCGCAAGGCACCGAAACAGTGTTGCTGGTCGAAGATGAAAAGGGAGTGCGCGAACTTGCGCGCGAGTACCTGGAAATGACCGGATACACTGTCATCGAAGCGGAGAACGGGCACACCGCGCTGGAACTGGCCGCGCTGCACTCCGGGCCGATTCATTTGCTCATGACCGACGTGGTAATGCCCGGAATCAGCGGCCGCGAACTTTCCGAACGTGTGAAAGCGATTCGCCCCGAAATCCGCGTTCTTTTCATGTCGGGCTATACGGACCAGGCCGTCGTGCACCACGGCATCCTGGAAACCGACGCGGTCTTGCTGCAGAAGCCGTTCACGGTGGCAGCGCTTGCCGCGAAACTTCGCGACATTTTGAATCTGGAAGTCGCTCGGTAGGCTCGTCTTCGCATTGCGGTCTCGCATCGGGAAGAAAATCTTCAAATTCCAGCCGCCCGGACTAGTACCTTGTTGTTTCCATTTGGAACAGTTGGGTTCATCCGAACCGTCGTTGCGCCGCCGCTTCAGGCGATCCGCCGCCGCGCCGTGGATTCTTCGTCTTCAAGCCCCACTGTTTCATCTGTTTGCGTGTAGCGCCCTTTACCCTCCGATGCAGCCCTGATTGGCGCTCCAGATGCTCCTATTGTTCCGTCAGGCCGGAAGCAAGAACAAGCCGGATACTGCGGAGGGGACACATGGGGACCATGACAGCGCAATTGAGCAGCGAGACGCACAACACCGTGACCGAGGAACTGATTTCAGCGCGCCGGCTTTGGACGGCTGTATTGCTGAACGCCGTGGAAGATTGGCGCAACGGCACGCTGCGCGCGAAACGTGAAGCGCAGGAATTCCTCTTTGACAGCGGCGAGGATTTCGATATGGTTTGCACCGCCGCTGGGCTGGATTCCGGCGATTTTCGCGTCCGTTTGCTGAAGCTCGGCCGCCGCGTCGAGATGCGCACCCCGTTCTCACTTTGTTTCGCCACGTAATTCTTCCGCGCGCGCCTGGCCAGTAACGCCGTGCGAAGAATCACCCGTTCGCATCCGGGCAAATAGCGTAGTATTTGCGGGTCGCGAATTGGCGCGGTAAATCATGACGCCGGCAAACGAAAACGCTCCCTCTCCGGAAAAGCAATTGCTCGTCTGTTGCGCCCGCACCAAACTCACGCCCGCAGGCGCCACCGCAATTCGCGAAATTTTAGCCGGTCCCCTGGATTGGGATTACCTGTTGTGGGAAGCGGAAGAAAATTCCATCACGCCTTTGCTCGATCGTCACCTTGCAGCCGTCGCGCCCGGCGCCGCGCCAGCTGCGGCGCAGGAGCAGTTGAAGAAAACCTGCCGCGCCAATACCGTACGCTGTCTTTATCTCACTGCCGAACTCATCAACATTCTGCGCCTCTTCCAATCGCAGAACATTCCCGCGATCCCGTATAAGGGGCCGGTACTCGCCGCGCAGGCCTACGGAGACATCGCGCTGCGCGAATTTGAAGATTTGGACATCATCCTGGGTCAGAGCGATGTTCCGAAAGCGCACCAGATCGTCGTATCGCTCGGGTACAAGCCAAAATTCGATTGGATTCTCTCGCCCGGAGCCGCCGCCTCTCTGGTTCCCGGCGAGTACAATTACCGGGACGAGCCGCGCCGCGCGATGGTGGAACTGCACACCGAGATCACCCTCCGGCATTTTCCAGTGAAGCCGGACCTCGGCACTTTCATCCGCAATCTCGCGCCTGTCCGCCTGAGCGATCGCGAAATCCCCACCTTCACCGCGGAAGATTTGCTGCCGATGCTTTGCATCCACGGCGCGAAAGATTTCTGGGAGCGCCTTTCCTGGATCGCGGACGTCAGCGAACTGGTCCGGTCCCATCCAGCGCTCGACTGGGATCGCGTCCTGCGATTTGCGCAACCTCTGCACGCGGCGCGCATGTTGAACCTGGGGCTGGCCCTTGCCGAACGCGTGCTCGATGCATCGCTGCCAGCAGAAATACGCACGCGAATGCAGGCTGACCGCGTGGCGCTGCAGGTGGCTGCCGAAGTGCACCAAAGATTGTTGAGCCGTCCGTTTCGTACGCTGGATGCCGCTGGAAGATTTCAATTTCGGCGCCGCATGCTTGCGGGAAAACTCGCAGGTTGGCGCTACGCGACGCGTTTAGCAGTAGTTCCGTCCGAGGATGACTGGCAGGTGATGCGCTTGCCGCGCGTCCTTGCGCCGCTCTACGTGGCGCTCCGTCCACTGCGCCTGCTGCAGAAATACGGTTGGGCGAGCAGACGCGCTGCGAAGCCTCTGTCTTAGCGCCGTGGGATCTCCGCCGCAATTAATTCCCGGTCTTTGCAGCCGTGCGCTGGTCTTCGATCACATAATCGCTGGGAACCTGGAACAAGGAGGGATCAGGCTCATCCCGGGAAAGATCAATCAACTGAATCGTCTGCGTTCCTTCTCTGGGGTCTTTGCGCGTCACCGACAAATTTATTTCCAGGTCGCTGGAATACCAGAACTCGCGAGTGGTCACCACCGGCTCGCTGTTGCCGATCACTCCGGCGTTAATCGTCAGCGTTTCGCGCGTGCCCACCACGTTCAGATCATCCACTGTGTTAGTACCCAAGCTCTCGCGGGCCAGGAAGCGCTTCCCGTGATCGAGCGGGCCGGCCGGAAGCGGTGAAAATTTCACGGGTGTCTGATAATCGGTCACTGTGCAATGACGCGACGCGATGTTGCAGGTTGTTCGCGTGTGCTCGGCGGGATCGGAAACGATGATTTCCATCGGCTCGGACTGCTCACTGGAATTGGCTGGAACGAACGTAACCCGCTCGCGGCGAATTCGCCCCTCGCTATCGCGCGCCACCGTCGCCGTGAGATGCGTGGTAACTACGCTTCCGTCTTCCAGCGTGCGCGTCCACTCAATGCTGTCCCGGGCTGAGAACGGCTTTCCGGCCACGGGCAGCACTTGGATCCCGTCCACATGCACGCGCGTGCCTCCGTCAGGTCCACGCGCTGGTTCACTTGACTGTTGCGCGGTAACAGAGCAGGCGAGAAGCGCCGATGCAGCGAACACAAGCAAGGCGCGCAGTTTCATAAGGCCACCTCATTGCTTAGTTACAGGAATATACCATCGGGTTGTACGGACCACAATCCTGCGGGGTTTCGGCGGCCCTGTTTCGCGCGCATCCCTGCTCATTGTGCGGTAGAATGTGTATTCGCGGCGCCCGATCGCGCGCTGAGCCACCCGGGCCGCCCGCGCGCAGGATTTGCGGTAGCAAATTTCCAGTTTTCTCGAGGAGGCAGTCATCATGAGCACCACGGTAAATTCGAACAGCGCCGCCCATGCCGGCAAACCGGCTCAGAATCCCCTGAAAGAACTCATCAAATTCGGCCAATCGGTTTGGCTCGATTACATTCGCCGCGACTTGCTCACATCGGGCGAACTGAAGCGCCTGATCGAAGAAGACGGCCTGCGCGGCATGACCTCCAATCCTTCCATCTTCGAAAAAGCTATCACCGGCAGCACCGAGTACACCAAGACTCTGGAAGAACTCGAAAAGCGCAAGGACTTGGACGCCAAAGGGCGCTACGAAGAGCTCGCGATCAAGGACATTCAAGACGCAGCGGATTTTCTGCGCCCGGTCTATGAGCAAACCAAGAAGCGCGACGGTTACGTGAGCCTGGAAGTCTCTCCCTATCTCGCGCACCAGACTCAGGAAACGCTGGACGAAGCGCGCCGCCTCTGGAAGCGCGTGGGCCGCGAGAACCTGATGGTCAAAGTGCCCGGTACGCCGGAAGGGATTCCCGCGTTCCAGCGATTGATCAGCGAAGGCATCAATATTAACGTCACGCTGCTTTTCGCGTTTGACGTGTACGTGCGGGTGGCCGAAGCCTACATCGCGGGATTAGAAACGTTCGCCAAAGGCGGCGGCGACGTCAGTCGCATCGCCAGCGTCGCCAGCTTTTTCATCAGTCGCATCGACACTTTGGTTGACGGCGAAATTGACGCCAAACTGAAAACCGCGACGGCTGCCGGCGATCAGGCGCTGCTGCGCAGTTTGCACGGCAAAGTAGCCATCGCCAATGGCAAGCTCACCTATCAGCGTTACAAGCAGATTTTCAGCGGCCCGCGTTGGGATGCTCTCGCTGCACGAGGCGCGCAGACACAGCGCGTCCTGTGGGCCAGCACCAGCACGAAAAATCCTGCGTACAGCGACGTTTATTACGTCGAAGAATTGATTGGCGCGGATACCGTGGACACCATTCCGCCCGCCACTTTCGATGCCTTCCGCGATCATGGCAAGCCCCGCGCCAGCCTGGAAGAAAATGTCCAAGCCGCGCAAGAAACCATGCAGGGGCTGGAAAAGGCCGGCATTTCCATGAAGGCTGCCACGGACAAGCTCACCACGAACGGCGTCAAGCAATTCTCCGACGACTTTGACAAGTTGCTAGATGCCGTGAAAAATCGCGCCGCGAAAGCGAGCTTCGCGCAATAAGCCTTGTGGCCTTCACTGTTCGCAAGCATCAGGCGCGGGGATGAAATCCCGCGCCTCATCGCTCCGCAGTATCGCCGGCCGGTCGTTTGACGTTTGCGTGATCGGCGGCGGCGCCACGGGCTCAGGTTGCGCGCTCGATTCCCAGCTGCGCGGTTTCTGCACCGTGCAGCTCGAAGCGGGCGACTACGCCTCCGCTACCTCTAGTACTTCTACCAAAATGGCGCACGGCGGCGTGCGCTATCTCGAAGAAGCCATCCGTGGATTCGATCCCAAGGAATACGCCGTACTAAAGCGCGCACTGCACGAACGAATTCACATGTTGCGCAATGCTCCGTTTCTTACCACGACCAAGCAATTCATCACGCCGTGTTTTCGCTGGGTCGACGTCCCATATCTGGAAGTTGGTCTGAAACTTTACGATTGGATCGCCGGACGCGATGGTCTTGCGCCCAGCACCTATCTGTCGCGTGAGGAGACATTGCGCCGCATGCCCACGCTGGCTCGGGACCGCCTCGTCGCCAGCGTGGCTTACACCGACGGGCAATTCGATGATGCGCGCTACAACATCACGTTGGTGAAAACGTTCGCCGCCGCCGGTGGCGAGACGCTCAACTACGCGCGGGTGGTTGCGTTTGAAAAGGCGCCCGACGGAAGGCTGAGCGCCGTCGAAGTCGAAGATCAGATCACTCACAGCCGCTTCATCATTCACGCGCGTGCTTTCATCAACGCCACCGGCCCTTACGCTGACAGCGTGCGCCGGATGGCCACGCCCGAAGCGATGCCGCGCATGCGCCTCAGCAAAGGCATCCATATTTTCCTTCCACTGGATGTACTTTCGAGCGGAGACGCCCTGCTGGTGCCGAAAACCGAAGACGGCCGCGTGCTCTTTGCGATTCCCTGGTACGGACGCCTGCTGGTGGGAACCACGGACGACGAAGCCAAACTGGACGACGAGCTTTATGTAAAGATGGAAGAAGTCGCCTACGTTCTACGGCAACTGAATAAATATCTGGCGCGGCCTGCGACGCCCGGTCAAATTGTAAGCGGAACGGCGGGCCTGCGTCCGTTGGTGAGTTCTGGCAAATCCGCTGACACGAAAAGTCTGGCGCGCGATCATGAAGTCGAATTCGATCATGCGAGCGGCCTGATCAGCATCATGGGCGGTAAGTGGACCACGCATCGCGCCATGGCCGAAGATACGCTCGACGCCACGCAGAAATATCTGGACGACGCCGGGTGCAAGTGCTCCACGCTGAGTCATCCGCTGCTCGGCTCTGCCGGTTACGCCCTGGATTACTGGAAATCGCTCGCCACGCGATTCACGCTCTCAGAAAAAACAGCCCAACACCTCGCGCAAAAATACGGCATGTGTGCACCTGAAGTAATGAAGCTCGCGGACGCCGATCCCGACCTGGCGCGCCCGTTGCTCGAAGGGCTCCCAGCGCTACGTGCGGAAGTTGTCTTCGGCGCGCGCGACGAACTCGCCGTTTCCATCGAGGACATCCTGGCGCGCCGCCTTGGCCTGCAACTGTACGGCTGGCGCGATGCGATCGCTGCCGCGCCCGCCGTCGCAGAATTGCTCGCGCGCGAACTCGGCTGGCCGGAAGAGGCAAAGCAACTGGCGATCACAGAATACGTCGCAAAAATTCAGGGCCTGATCGAACGAGCCGGAATTTAACACCGAATAAGACCGCGCGGGCTGCACCCTGCCGCAACCTACAGCACACACCCGATGGACTGTGCATCAGTCGCCATTCATGCTGTAATGTCCGCGTGTACGCCGTCGCGCGCGTCCGCCAAAGGACCATCACATGACACTGAAGGAATACACCAAGAAGCGCCATTTCAACGTCTCGCCCGAGCCTTCCGGCAAGGCCGCCCCATCGAAAAACCAGGACGCGCTTGTCTACGTGATTCAGAAACATCGCGCCACCGCGCTTCATTATGATTTCCGCCTGGAATGGAATGGCGTGTTGCTTTCCTGGGCTGTCCCGAAGGGCCCGTCGCTGGACTCTTTGGTCAAGCGGCTCGCGATGCAGGTCGAAGATCATCCGCTGGAATACGCGAGTTTCGAAGGCGTAATTCCCGAGGGCGAATACGGCGGCGGTACGGTAATGGTCTGGGACCAGGGAACGTGGACCCCTGAATCTCCCGACGTGAATGCCGCGCTCGCGAAGGGCGACCTGAAGTTCACGCTGCACGGTAAGAAATTGCAAGGCTCCTGGGTGCTCGTGCGCACACACGGCTGGGGCAGCAGCTCCGGGAAATCATGGCTGCTCATCAAACATCGCGACCAGTACACCGCGACGAAAGACGTCACCATCGAGAAACCGCGTTCCATCGTCAGCAATAAACTTCTTGCCAATATCGCGCGCGATGGTGGCGGCAACGTGGAGAAAGCCGCGACAGGTGATCCGGGCTACACACCAAAAAAAGCGACGCCCGCGAAGAAACCGGTCGCAGCAAACAGAGCCCGCCCGCCTGCCAAACGGCAGAAGCAGAAGTCCGCCTGACAAGAATTTGTCAAAGCGCCCGAGGCGTCCATGGACGAACTTCCCGTCACCATTTCTCACTCCGACAAAATCTTCTGGCCCCAGGATGGCTACACCAAGCTGGATCTCGCGGAATACTACGCCGCGATATTTTCCAAGCTTCGTCCGTACGTCGACGATCACATTCTCTCGCTCGAACGCTGCCCCGACGGGATGCGCGGCCAATGTTTCTTCCAGAAAGAGAGACCCAAGAGCATGCCGCCTGGCACTCCCACCAAGCGCATTCGCCACGCCGGCGGCTCATCGGAATCAACAAACTACGTAGTTGGCGGTTCGCTCGAAACGCAACTCGCGCTCGTAAATCTCGGCTGTATCGCCGTGCACGTAATGGCCGGCCGTTCGAGCGCCCCGCGCAAACCGGATTGGCTCTGCTTCGATCTAGACCCCTCCAGCGGAAAATTTGCCGATGCAGCTCGCGCAGCTCTACAGGTGAAAGCGTGTCTGGACGCCCTGAAACTCGATTCTTACGCCAAAACTTCGGGAAGCCGCGGCATCCACGTGTTCGTTCCGCTGCGCAGCGGTCCCGACGCCGACGAAGTTCTGGAATTCGCCCGCACCTTCGTCGCCCGCGTCGCAGCCTCGAACCCCCAAGAACTCACCATCGAACACTCGATCGCAGCTCGAGGCCAGCGCGTCTATCTCGACCCTTTCCGCAACGGCTTCGGCCAGACGGTCGTCGCACCGTATTCCGCTCGCCGCCGCGAGAAGGCGCCCTTTTCGGCGCCACTGGCGTGGTCCGAAGTGAAAACCAAGCTCGACCCCGCGACTTTTAATCTCGGCAACTTCCGCAAACGTCTGAAAGCGAAAGACCCCCTGGGCGGATTTCTTTCGCAATCGCCAGAGCCTGAAAGACGCCGCCAAATCGTTAAAAAAATTGTAAACTCGCTGGTGCGCGGTCACCTGATTCGCCAGAATTGCCACTCGGTGTTATTCTGGATGCATTCCGCGCCGTCCTTCTCTGCGGAATGCGTATCGCGGGAACAAGAAAATGAACCACGCCGTAGCCTCGGAAACTCCTGAGCGCCAATCCCTGGAATGGGCGCATCCGCTCGTCCGCGAATGGTTCGTCGGCAAATTCGGCACGCCCACCGAACCGCAAGAACTCGGCTGGCCCCACATCCTCGCCAGAAAAAACACGTTGATCTGCGCGCCGACCGGTTCGGGCAAGACTCTGGCTGCTTTTCTGGCCTGCATTGACGTGCTGGTGCGCAAAGCGCTGGCCGGCGATTTGCTCGATCAGACCGAGGTTTTGTACGTCTCTCCGCTGAAAGCGCTGGGAAACGATATTCAAAAAAACTTGGATATCCCGCTGGGAGAAATCCTGCAGCTGGCCCATCAGCGCGGTTTTCTGATGCCCGAGATCCGCACCGCCGTGCGCACCGGTGACACGCTGATCCGCGACCGCCTCGCGATGCAGAAACGCCCCCCGCATATTCTGGTCACCACTCCCGAATCCCTCTATATTCTGCTTACCGCCGGGAAGAGCAGGGAACTGCTGCGCACCGTGCGCACGCTGATCGTGGACGAAATCCACGCGGTCGCGGACGACAAGCGCGGCACGCACCTCGCCCTGTCTCTGGAACGCCTCGAAGCGCTCACCGCGCAGCCGCTCACCAGAATTGGGCTCTCGGCCACGCAGAAGCCCATCGAACTGGTCGGACAATTTCTCACCGGTAGCGAACGGCCCGCGCCCGTAATCGTCGAAATCGAGCAGCGCCGACGCCTCGACCTCGCCATCGAAGTTCCGTCTAGCGAACTCGGCCCCATCGCTTCCAATGAGATGTGGGACGAAATCTATCAGCGCGTCGCCGCCTTGGTGCAACAGCACCGCTCGACGCTCATTTTCGTGAACACTCGCCGCCTCGCCGAACGCCTGGCGCATCATCTGGCCGCGCTGCTCGGCGACGATGCGGTCGCCTCGCATCACGGCAGCCTTTCGCGCATCCGTCGCCTCGCTGTGGAATCCAAATTAAAAGCTGGCGAAATTCGCGCGCTCGTCGCCACGGCCTCGCTCGAGTTGGGAATCGATATCGGCTCCGTTGATCTGGTCTGCCAGATTGGCTCGCCGCGCTCGATTTCTGTGGCGCTGCAGCGCGCAGGACGCGCCGGTCACTGGCGCGGCGCGATTCCGCAGAGCCGTTTTTTTGCAACCACCCGCGATGAACTTCTGGAATGCGCCGCGCTGGTTCGCGCCATTCGCCACGGCGAACTGGATCGCATCGAAATTCCGCAAGCTCCGCTGGACATTCTCGCGCAGCAGGTAGTGGCCGCCTGCGCCGCCGAAGACTGGCGGGAAGACGATCTGTTCGCGCTCGTGCGCCGTGCGTTTCCATATCGCGATCTTGAACGCAAGGATTTCGACGAAATCGTCGCTATGCTTTCCGATGGCATCGCCGCGCGGCGCGGCCGCTACGGGTCGTACCTGCATCGCGATCAGGTGAACCATCGCCTTCGTGGACGCCGCGGCAGCCGCCTTGCCGCAATCACCAGCGGCGGCGCGATTCCAGATAATGCAATGTACACGGTTGTGGCCGAACCGGAAGGCAGCGTCATTGGCACCGTTGACGAAGACTTCGCGGTCGAAAGCTTGCGCGGCGATATTTTTCTCCTCGGAAATTCTTCATGGCGCATTCGCCGTGTGCAGTCTGGCTCGGTGTCCGTGGAAGACGCCAAGGGCGCGCCTCCTAACGTCCCTTTCTGGCGCGGCGAAGCTCCCTCGCGCACGATGGAACTCTCGCAGCAGGTCGCGCACGTTCGCGAACACGTCGGCGTGCTCACCGCAGACCTCGCGCCTTCGTCAGATCTGCGCAATTCGCCGCAAGCTGTCGCAGCCATCCGATGGCTCGAAGTCGAATGCGGCATGGACCGCCCCGGCGCCGAGCAAGCCGCACAATATATCGTCGAAGGCCGCGCCGTGCTGCGCGCAGTTCCTACGCAGACTACGATTGTCGCCGAGCGCTTTTTCGACGAGAGCGGCGGAATGCAGCTGGTGATTCATGCACCCTTCGGCGGCCGCATCAACAAAGCCTGGGGCCTGGCGCTGCGCAAACGCTTCTGCCGTTCTTTCAATTTCGAGCTGCAAGCCGCCGCCACGGACAACGGCCTGAACATTTCTCTCAGCGACCAGCACAGCTTTCCGCTCGCCGACGTCTTTCATTTTCTCCACGCTGCCAGCGTCGAGCCGCTGCTGGAGCAAGCCGTGCTCACCTCGCCGATTTTCGCCACGCGCTGGCGCTGGGTTGCTGGCCGCTCGCTCGCGCTGCTGCGTTTTGTGGGCGGGAAAAAAGTCCCACCGCCGATCCAACGCATGCGCTCGGACGATCTGCTGGCTGCTGTGTTCCCGCAGGCCCTCGCCTGCCAGGAAAATATTTCGGGAGATATCGAAATCCCGAATCATCCCCTCGCGCGCGAAACCATGAAAGACGCCCTCACCGAAGCGATGGACGTCGCGGGCCTGAAAGTCGTCTTGGAAGATATCGCCGCGGGACGAATTCGCTGCGTGGCCGTCGAGACGCCCGTGCCGTCGCAATTTTCGCATGAGATTCTGAACGCGAACCCCTATGCCTATCTTGATGATGCGCCGCTGGAAGAACGCCGCGCCCGCGCTGTGGAAATGCGCCGCATGCTGCCCGAAGCGGTGCTCTCTGAAATAGGCAGGCTGGATCCCGCCGCGATCGCCGAAGTTCGCGAAGAGGCGTGGCCGGATGTTCGCGACGCCGATGAACTTCACGACGCGCTGCAAGAACTCGTGGCGCTGCCGGAAGATTCAAGCACGGAGCGTATCGCCGCAAAGCCCATCGCCGGGTGGGCCGATCATTTCGCCACGCTCGCCGCAGCGGGCCGCGCGATTCGCGCCCATTCCGGCGAGCGAAACTACTGGCTCGCTGCCGAAAAGAAAAAAACCTTCGGCGCGATTTTCCCGGCCGCCAGTTTCAATTCGCAACCGTCAGAAATCGAGGCGCGGCCGCCGTCCCGGGAAGATGCGTTTTTCACCTGCATCACGGGCTGGCTCGCGCACCTGGGTCCCGTCACGACTTCAGGTCTAGCCGACTTTTTGGGCGTTGCGGCCGCAGACGTTGAAAAAATAATGCTGCGCATGGAAGCCGCCGGTTCCGTCCTGCGCGGCCGGTTCACCGATTCATCCGGCACCGAAACGGAATGGTGCGACCGTCGCCTGCTCGCCCGCATTCACCGCCTCACACTGGGAACTTTGCGGAAACAGATTCAGCCCGTCAACGCCGCGCAATTCATGCGCTGGTTGCTACGCTGGCAGCACGTCACGCCGGAAACGCGCCTGCTCGGCGAGCGCGGCACGCTCGAAGTGCTGCAACAATTGCAAGGATTCGAAGCGCCGGCAAGTTCGTGGGAGCAGCAAATTCTCGCGCGCCGCGTCGCGAACTACGATCCGAACGTCCTCGACCGTCTTTGCCTCACCGGAGCCGTCGGCTGGGGCCGTCTGTCTCCCCATCCGGCAACTTTGGGTGAACACGATGGAGCAATTCGTCGCGTCGTTCCCAGCAGTGTCGCGCCGCTCACATTTTTCATCCGTGAAGACGCGGACTGGATGATTTCGCGTCACGCGCCCGATGGCACCGCGGGCACGGACGAGGCCGCTGCCGGCCTGAGCCATGCCGCGCGAGAAGTGCTAGCGCACCTGCGCCAGCGCGGAGCATCCTTCTTTACCGACATCGTGCGTGGAACCGGAAAAATAAAAGCGGAACTGGAAACAGCGCTCTGGGAATTGGTCACCGCGGGCCTAATCACGGCCGATGGTTTCGACAATATTCGCGCCTTGATCGATCCCAAACGCCGCGCCGGTCAAGGAAAAGGCCACAACGCACGTCCGCGCCACAGCGCTGGGCGTTGGTCGCTGCTTTATGCCGGCGAAGCTCTCGATCGAACCCGCGTCCTCGATTCTATCTGCGGGACGCTGCTGAAACGCTACGGCGTTGTCTTCCGCGAAATGGTCGCGCGCGAAGCGATGGCCCCGCGCTGGCGCGAATTGCTGATCGCCTTGCGCCGTCTCGAAGACCAGGGCGAAATTCGTGGCGGCCGCTTCGTCAGCGGATTCCTCGGTGAACAATTTGCGCTGCCCGTTGCGGTCGAATCGCTGCGCGCGTCGGCTCGGCAGCCGGGCTCGGGAGAAGCCGTAACCGTTTCCGCCGCCGACCCGCTCAATCTGGTCGGCATCCTGATCCCGGGCGACCGAGTCTCATCCAGCTCCGGCAAAACCGTCACGCTTGTGGACGGAATCGCAGCAGACCCCGGCGAACCGCTCGACAATTTTTCCGTCGCCGCGACCGGTTGAACGCTGCGTTATAGCACGCGCATTCCGTTCACGCCGACCGTCCCGCCGCCGCCCCCGATGCCCAAGCCCATTGAAAATTAAATCCGCCCAGCTGGCCGGTCACGTCCACAACCTCGCCTATAAAAAATAATCCACGCACCTTGCTGCTCTCCATCGTCTTACTGGAAAGTTCGTCGGTGTCCACGCCGCCTGCCGTCACCTCCGCCTTGCCGTAGCCCTCTGTATCCGCGGGAACCACAATCCATTCGTGCACGCGCCGCTCAAGTTCGTCCAATTCCTGTCTGCTCCACGTATCCTGAATACCCGGAGCGGCGGGCACGTGCACGTCGAGCCAGCGGGCAGCGAATCGCCTCGGCAACACGCCATGAAATGCCGCGCGCGCCGCCGCGATATTTCTTCTCCCGCCATCGCGCAGCGCCGCGGTCACATCCAGTCCCGGCGCTAGATCGATGTGCAGCTCTCCGCCCTGGTTCCAATAAGACGATATCTGCAAGATCGCCGGCCCGCTCAATCCGCGATGGGTGATCAGCATGCTTTCGCGAAAGCGCTGCTCGCCAATTCCCGCGACCACTTCGGCGGAAACCCCGGCCAACTCACAATAACGTTCGCGGTCGGCAGCAGCGAACAGCAACGGCACCAACGCGGGCTTCAGCTTGCGAATCTTCACTCCGAATTGAAGCGCCAAGTCGTAACCGAAAGACGTCGCTCCCATCTTCGGTATGGAAAGCCCGCCCGTCGCCACCACCAGCGCGGGTGCGAGGAATTCATCGGTGTTGGTGCGAATGACGAACTGGTCCCCACGCCGCACGTCGCGGATTCGAACGTTCAAGAATATTTTCACGCCTGCCGCTCGGCACTCCTCTTCGAGCATGTGCGTAATTTCGTTTGCCGAACGATCACAGAAAAGCTGCCCGAGCGTTTTCTCGTGATAGGGGATTTTATGCTCCTCCACCAGCGCAGTAAAATCCGCAGGGGTATAACGTGCCAGCGCCGATTTCGCAAAATGCGGATTCCCGGAAAGGAAATTCTCCGGCCGGCAGTAAATATTTGTGAAATTGCAGCGCCCACCGCCAGAAATCAGTATCTTTTTCCCGGGACGCTCGGCGCGCTCCAGCACTGCCACCCGCCGCCCCCGTTTTCCCGCCTCCATCGCGCACATCAGTCCCGCGGCGCCGGCGCCCAGAACCACCACGTCGAATTTATGGATCATGTCGCGATCGTTTCCGGATCCTGGCAACCGCCGAGCCCGCCGTCATTTGAATCTGGAACGTTTTCGTGCGACGGCGCGACATCAGCAGCGCCGATGCGTCTAAAATAGACCTATGCAGCGGAAGATATTTTGGATCAGCTTCACAGTACTTGGACTTATCGCCGATATGGCGCTTCCTCTCTGGTGGGCGCTCGCCGCGACGATCCCCATTGGCTACGCGAGCTGGTGGTTCGCCTACCGCAGCGATTGGTTCTAGCCCGCCGTTCACATTTGCATCCGCGGCGAAATGTTTCCCAAATTTCTGAATCACGGCCGGCTTCAATCCGCCGCGTTTTGCCCCGCGAACTCTTCGAGGGTAAACTGATTGCTGGAGAAGACCAAACAATTTGCCCCCGATTATCAATGCGCAAGGACTCTCGAAGCGATACGGCACCTCGCCACTGTTCCAAAATATTTCGTTCACCGTCTCGGAGGGTGACCGCATTGGCCTGATCGGTCCGAACGGTTCGGGGAAATCCACGCTCCTGGAAATTCTGCACGGAAAAGTGCAGTCTGATGGTGGAAATGTCGCCGTTCGCAAAGGCACCAGGCTGAGCTGTGTATCGCAGATTTCGGAATTCGCCGCCGGCGAAACTGCTTATTCTGTAATCGAAGCCGCCCTGAAAAAATCTGGCGTGCCGGAGGCCGATCGCGCCTTTCGTACCGCCGAAGCCCTCAGCCGCGCCGGCTTCGAAGATTTTGAAATTGCCACGACAGCGCTCTCGGGCGGCTGGAAAAAGCGTCTGGCGATCGCCCAAGCGCTCGTTCAGCAGCCGGACATCCTGCTATTGGATGAACCCACCAATCATCTCGATCTCGCTGGAATTAAATGGCTCGAGACGCTCCTGCAGAACGCTTCCTTTGCCTGCGTCGTCGTCAGCCACGACCGCTACTTCCTTGAAAATGTCGCCGATCACATGGTCGAACTGGATCGTGCCTATGAAGACGGCTTCCTGCGCGTGAACGGAAATTACAGCCATTTTCTGGAAGCCAAGGAACAATATCTCCACGCGCAAGGCAAGCGCCAGGAAGCGCTGGAAAATCTGGTGCACACCGAAATCGAATGGTTGCGCCGCGGCCCGAAAGCTCGCGCCACCAAATCGAAATCGCGAATAGACAAAGCGCACTCCATGATCGGCGAACTCGCGGACCTAAACCATCGCACACGCACTGCGACGGCTAAGATCGATTTCTCCGCCTCCCATCGCCGAACCAAACAGCTCATCGGCCTCGATGGCGTCACCTACACCATCGGCGGACGCACACTGTTCAGAAACATCAATTTCACGCTGCAATCCGGCATGCGCGTCGGACTGGTTGGACCGAACGG
>DATNLN010000079.1:0-16918 GCA_035602855.1 Candidatus Acidiferrales bacterium | reverse complement strand
TCTGGTCGGCATGTCCGGTGACTCGAAATATCGTGACGCGCTGCTCGCGATGGGCGAGGCCAATGGCTGGAAACCCGGACCACGCTTGTATAATGCCGACGATTTGGCCATCGGCCAAGCGTACGCAGGTCTTTATTTTCTTTATCGCGACCGGAAAATGATCGCGCCGTTACGCTCGCGGCTCGATGCCATTCTCTCCGCTCCACCAAACGTCGAAAGTCTGGATTTCCATCAGCCTTACGACCAGGTCTCCCAACTGTGGTCCTGGTGCGATTCGCTTTTCATGGCGCCGCCCGTTTGGATGCAGGTCTACGCCGCCACTGGCGACGAGCGCTATCTCGATTTTGCGGTGAAGAATTGGTGGCGTACGACGGACTATCTTTACGATCCGAGCGAACATCTCTACTTCCGCGATAGCACTTACTTCGACCGGCGCGAAACTAACAGCAAGAAAATCTTCTGGAGCCGCGGCAATGGTTGGGTCATGGCCGGGTTAGTCCGCATCCTGCAGCTGTTGCCAACAAACCATCCGAGCCGCGCACGGTTCGAGCGATTGTTCCGAGAAATGGCGGAGACGATTCTGGGTGATCAGCAACCCGACGGCCTGTGGCATTCCAGCCTGCTCGACCCAGACAATTATCCGCGCAAGGAGTCGAGCGGCTCGGGCTTCTACACCTACGCGCTCGCTTGGGGCGTCAATCAAGGTTTGCTTGATGGCGCAAAATTTAAGCCTGGGATCCGCAAGGCATGGACAGCCCTAGTCAATAGCGTGGACGGCGACGGCAAACTGACGCATGTTCAGCCCATCGGATCCGACCCGAAATCGTTCGCAGACGATTCCACTGAGGTATATGGTGTCGGCGCGTTTCTGCTGGCGGGCAGCGAGGTATACCGCATGGTGGTATTTGAGAATGCCAAGCCGCTGGCGATCGAGGTGACCAATCCGGCCCAATTTTATCGCCATTGCGAAACAGTGGAAGTGAGCCTTGCTCAATTGGCCGGTCGGGGACTGCATTCGACAAATCTGGCAGTGATGGACGGCCTCGGGTCCCGCATTCTCGATTCGCAGATCTATGCCAGCGAACCAGGACGGCCGCTGGATTCCTTCATTTTCCAGGCGGATCTGGCGCCGGGCGAGACGCGGACCTACTACATCATGGACGTTTCCGCCTTGGCTGCAATGCCGCAACCGATTTTGAAAACTTATGCGCGGCAAATCGGCGAGCGCTACCGCGACATGGCCTGGGAGAGCGATCGAATCGCGCATCGCGTGTACCAGCAAGACTTGATTCCAGCTGAGGGCACGGTGAGCAGCGGCGTGGATGTGTGGATCAAGAGCACGCGCGGCCTGGTGATCAACAAGTGGTACAAGAACGCCGATTATCACAAAGACTATGGCGAAGGGTTGGATGATTATCGCGTCGGACGCAGCCGAGGTTGTGGTGGCCTTGGCATTTGGGACGGGCACACCTACTACGTGTCGAGCAATTACCGCAGCGCGCGAATCATCACGACCGGGCCGGTCCGTTCGGAATTCGAGCTCACGTACGACGCATGGGACGCCGGAGCGGGAAAAATCTCCGAGACGAAGCGCATCCGCATCGACGCTGGCTCCAACATGACGCGCGTCGCAAGCATTTTCGCCGGGAGCCATCGCCCGACCTTCGACGTGGGGATCGGCATCGCGCAACGGTTAGGCAGCGGCGCAATCGCCAAGCACCAAGAAGAAGGTTGGCTGAGTTATTGGCAGCCCGCCGACCGGGATCGCGGAAACATAGGATGCGCGATCGTGCTACCGGACAAGATCGAGGAATTCGCGACCGAAACCGCCACGCTGCCCAAGCTGACGCAAACGGAACTCGTTACGCCCAACGACGAAGGCTTGCCGCCAGTCGCCAATTTGCTGGTCGTCACGCCGGCGGAGGCCGGCAAGCCATTCCTGTACTATCTCGGTGCGGGTTGGAGCAAGAGCGGAGATTTTGCCACGGAAACGGACTGGGAGGATTACGTGCGGCAATTCGCCGCGCGGCTTCATGCGCCGCTGAAAGTGAAACTCAAAAATAAATAGCTGTCTCGGCTGGCGGGCAGAGGCGCTGCGCATGGCTGCGTCACCTGCTCTCGGGGCAGGGAGTCAAGGAGCACTTCGGACCTGACTCGTCCCAAGCAACACCGCTCGACGGATACCAGCGTGTCAATCCGAACCGCTCATAGCGGTTGCCCGCTCGAACTTTTCTTCTTCACATGTGGCCGGTTGACTTAATCCGGTCGAACTTGTTCGAGCTTTCTTAACGTGGATGGCCCGGCACCAAGATGTGCCGTCCATTCGATAGTCGGCGTTATAAGTCAGCGGAGCAGCGCCGAGCGGTCGAAGAAGTGGAGAAGCTTCTTACATTCGCCGTGCTTGCGCCACCATTTCCACCAGAACTTGGCGAGCTTCCGCTGGGCTACTTACCTCCCGCAATAATGCGATCCGGGCACCACGCGTGCCGTCCTGCGTCTTCAAGCGCACGTAAAAGCCGAGACGGTCGACCGAACTCATCGTCACTTCCTGAGATTCGATTCCAGCAAATGCCCGGGCAAGCAGGACGAGCGAATCCCCGTGATCGGCATTCATGTGCTCCATGATGGCGGCTGCGGTGTTAGCCAGAGGATCGGTTTGTGCACGGTAATACTCCGAGGCAGAGACCCAGCCCATCACCCCGAAGCCGCCCACGTAGTAAACGTCCACAATGCTCATCCGGTAAAAGGAGAAATCGTCAAAGTCCACCCAGTATTTGCTTTTGGCATAACGCGCCAGCTAGAGTTTCCGTGCTTCAGCCACGTCCGGCACAGGTACCGGCAGAATATTTCCTAGCAACGTGACCCGTGACGCTCCCAAGGGATCGCCGATGGTATCGGGCTTGGTCACCAACAGGCTGGAACGCGGGCCTGCCTGCACACTTTGAGTGTGCATAGCCATCGTGCTGATGAGGAAGACAGGATTCGCGTGGCCGTCCAATCCATAAGGCATCACGGATCCGAAGGGAAACCCCTGCTGCTTACGTGAAAGTGTCGAGAGACTCCCAACTCGGCCCAGATACACCAAAGTGCGGGCTCGTTCGGCGAACGTAGGCTCAGCCACTTCAGGCTGGCTGATCGCCGCGCCCGAGCCAGCGTGTTTCCCTGCAGCCAGTGACGACATTCCTGTTCTGCTAAATGGATTCGGCACACGAGCCGGAATTGTGTCGTGTTCCGAGTGCTTGGAACAAACTAACACGTCGCGGCCTGAGCTGTCTGTCCAGTACGAATGCACCGAGAATGTTAGCTTCCGATGAACGCGTTTATCAGCTACAAAGCTCGTGGCCTGATGATGCTCACAGAGATCTTCGCAGACTATGGAAGTAAGCGGGGCAGCATTCAGATTCGCTTGAAAGATACCCAGCTATTAGGCGGCAGCTTTCTTCGCTTGCGCTTTTACCTTTGCCCAACGTGCTTTCATCGCTCTTGAGATCTTGGCTCTCCCTTTCGCCGACAGCACGCGCTTCTTGGCGTGGGCAAGGTCTCGGCGTGCCGTCTTTCCCAGAACCTTTGCGGCCGATTGCAAACCGGTCAAATCATGCTGCAACTTAGCTAGCTGCTTTTTCACCTTTTTCTCTTCGCGTCTGATTGCTGCCAATATGCTCATGGATCCTCCGAGAACAATCTACATGAGACATCGCCTCAAACCAATCCCGTGCCCTTGGGATGTCTTATTCAGTTTGCAAGTAGTATGTGAAAATCAGAGGTCCGATTAACGTTAATCCTCAACCTGGCTTGACAGTCTGCTCCCAAACTCCCTCGAACCGCGTTTGTGGTACACGTCTCTCGGCGCTCTCGACAGGGCGACGCTGCTCTTCCCTCTACGCGTCACCAGCAGCCAGTACGCAATCTCCGGATGGTCACGCCGCGAGCAGCAATCTCTCCAAGCAATTGCGTCACTCCCGGAGAAGCTTCTCGGTCGCCCGGGACGATTACCGCCCATTCCAGGTTCTCTCGAAACTCTTTTGACCTAATCTGCCACTGGCCGAAAGACGAAGATTTTGCCTCACCGATTTGGATGATGGACCAGTGCCACGCCAATGCCAATGTGGAGGCTTCGTCAGGTGCCGGCCCGGACAGACTGAAATGGTTGTTTCCGTGGACCAGGATGCCGAGCATGAGTTTTCAAGCCTCCAGGCGCGGATCGGGAACGGGGTAACCAATTGCGAAATGGTAGACGACTTGTCCTAGCTCAGGAGACAGGTCCAGATAGCGGTTCACTCGGTCATCAAAAAACGCTCCCATGCCCGTCGCCCGCAGGCCAAGCGCCTCGGAAGCAAGATACATTCGTTGACCAACAGCACCCGCCTCGAAATGCACGTATCGATACCCACGATCGCCGTAATTGCGGGCAGCCTTCTCAAAATCTCCAATCATGGAGAATGCGACACAAGCGTTGCCCGCCAGCTCTTGTCCCAAACTGAGAGCTGCTGCTACCAGGCGTTGGTCCCCTTCCTTGATTTTCTCTAGCTCTGCCTGCTCCGGCCAGTAGCGGTAAACACCCGGCGTCAAGCCTTCGACGCGGTGGACGTAAAGATAGAGGTGGACGAAACGAGCCGTGGCGAAATCGGCGAAGAGGCGCTCTTGTGCGGTGGAGAGAATAGTCGCAAGTTGCGAGAAGGCGATCGACTCGCCCCCACCCCTGAAGTCAAGAGCGGAACGGCGGGCACGAACGACGTCGCCGAAGCTACGGCTGGTGGAGACAAGAGGCGGCAGGCTGATTTCCCCTCGCCCGGGCGTCTTCGACTCGCAAAGAGAGGGGACGGCTGCCTCCGTGCTGAGCTTCGTAGCAACGTGAATTCGTTCAATCAGTGGATAAGGTTCTTGCTTCTCTGACAACCGGTTGGGCTGACCTCTAAACAAAAACGTCTCGACGGGATCCAGCATCCTCACGGGAATGGATGGGCCGTGAATCCCGACGATTAGCATGGGCCACTCATCCTCATGCAGCAGACACTGCTCCGCAACTCGGTCATCTGCGAAATGGCCAAACGCAAAGCTTTCGCATCCGATAGCTCGAGCAGCAAGCGTGAGCGCCTGCCAG
Organism: Candidatus Acidiferrales bacterium; assembly: GCA_035602855.1. GTDB lineage: Bacteria > Acidobacteriota > Terriglobia > Acidiferrales > UBA7541 > Palsa-295. The sequence continues at coordinate 11,817 of DATNLN010000079.1, read as the reverse complement.
GCATGTCCGACGTCGTGCAAGCAATACCGATAGGCACGGTCTCGGTACTTCCAGGCTTCGCGCCAGGCAATACTGGTCAGAACGAAAATGAGCGGGGCAGAGATGTCGACGAGTTTACTGCCAAAATCTCCGATGGCACGTTGTTCTGCAGTGTGGGAGGAGGGACGGTAATGATAGAGGCCATCGGGCGAACCGGCCAATCCTTGCGAACAGAAGTGAAATTCGGTCGGATGAAGGTTGCCGGAAGAGGGATTGACACGCAGAGCGTAGACAGCTCCAGTGGCGGGGGCTCGTTTGGACGCGCTAATTGAGGCGGAATAGAACATCAACTGCGAAAGAAATTCCGCACCATCCCGGGCCAGCGTATTTCCGATTTTGCCCTCGAGTACTTCGAGAGCTGAAATCTGTGGAGCGGGCGGGTCGGCCGGCAAATCCAGAAGGGGGACGCCCTCATAATGCCGAAATGGATTGGGCATATTGGCCCAATCCAGATAGTGCTGAGTTCGCCCCAGCGATTCGACACTATGCTTCGTCAATTCATGGTATTCGCGCCAGCCCATGCAACGTAGGTCCTCAGGACACTGTACTGGCAAAGGAGGCATTCGGGTAGGGGCACGAAAGAGAGACTTTGACTCTGCTGCGATCTGAGGGGCGCAACAGAGTACAATCGAGCGGGCGAACACAGGTCTTGACATCTGTAGGATTCAGTAGAGATATTCGGAAATCGAAAGAGGAGCAATCTGAACATGGGATACGGTAATCGTGATAAACCAGAACGCAATCCTGGACGAGCTGGATTCGTGGATGCCCGCCTCGAAGCGCTTCGGCGTCGGTGGGAAAATGCGACAGACGAGCGCGAGAAAACTGAGGTGTCCGAACAAATCCGCGAGTGGCAATCATTTAGGCCAGAACGGTCCGCACCCTCAAGAGGTGGACGATAGGAGTCCCTGTGGCGAGTTCAGGCGGGTAGGCAAGATGCTGCCAAATGAAGCCAACAGAACCGGACTAGACGGTCGTAACCCCTGATTGATCGCGTAACAAGAAACTGAGTGTCGGATTCCGGTAACCACTGCGAGCTCAACCGCTCCGGTTGATACGACCGTACTTCCGCCAGAGCACCGATGCGCCTGGGCGTACCCGATTAGAACCTGACAGGGTAGTATTCTGTTCGAATCAACGCTGGCGAACGACTTTAGCTTTTGAAACTCGTGCAGGTAGATTTCGAGCTAGTATTGCGTTGACTCATTGAGATCGCCGCGTCAATTGGGCACTGAGAATTAGCCGGCGATCGTCGTGTATTCTTTTCGAAGAGCTAGGCATCGATTGCCAGATTGGTCCTCCGGCGAAGATTCGAGCGGCTAAACCACAGAAGCAGAAAACATGACCGGCACTATCGCTTCGCGAAATGCGGCTTTCCGCGCTGGCGGCCGCTCGTTGATTTTATCGGGAACTTAGAAGCACAGATTGCGACTTATTTTCCAAAATAAAAGTTATTCAAGCGTTTTGACCGGGGCTAGTGCTACGGTCACCCATTGCGTTGCGGTCATCGCGGTGCGAGCAATTTCTCGTTCCATTTGGTGTTTTTCCCAACAGCTTTCTTCCTGTTCTCCGCAGGGTTTGGCGTGGAAGTGGTGGTATGCCAGATCTTGGCCATTGGACTGAGGGTCGTGAATCTTTTCCCGTACCCATGTCTGGCCCAGTGCGATTGACGATTGGCAATAGTCACAGGATTTCACGTTAAAGACGATCACTTCTTACTCCTTGCGGAAACTTGGCGAAACAACCAGGTCGAGAATTGCGAATGCTTTCGGAATTTGCCCAAATGTTGCAGCTCCATCATGAAGCTCTCCTGAACCGGGTCCTGGGAATCTTACCGATTGTGAGTGACGTGTTGAGCAATTCGGAGGAGATTGCGATCGTACCGCCCTACGAGTTGCTCGAAAGCAGATACATCTCCATTCTGAGTGGCATGGACACGCTCCAAATCCTCGCTTGCCACTGCCGTCCCTGCGAATTCTGCCCAGACTGCAGTCATATTCATTCAATTGTTCCCTCCGGGATGGCAAAAGGGAATCGTGATCTCGATCAAAGTTCCGGTCGCATTTCTCCTATCAAGGTAGATCTCCCCGCCATGATCCTCGACAATCTTCTTCGCTATCGCGAGGCCTAGCCCGCTGCCCTCGATCTTTCCATAGGTCACAAAGGGTTGAGATACAGAGTCCTGAATCGTCGGAGGGATGCCGGGGCCGTTATCCCAGCGCATGCATGTTTTATCCCGAGCAATTCGGCGGGATCACCGTATCCGAGCATGCGCGCCGCCGAATGATTTGCAGAAAGACAAATACCATCTGAATCGCAGCCACAAATCGCTTCCGTGGCGGAATCGAGTATTAGGCGAATTCGCTCCTCACGATTGTGCAGTGCGTCTTCCGCCTGCATTCGCATCGAGCTGTCTTCAGAATGCGTCATGCGCCAACTGTAGCGCGAGGCTGGGTAATAGGAGAAATAGTTTATTCGCCTCCAACTGCTTAGGTAGCACCTGTTAGTGGAGCGTGCGGAATGTAGGAGCTGAGAAGCGAGGTCGCATTATTCACTAGCGAGACGTTCGTCAAGCGAAGCATGAGTCGCATCAAAGCGGACAAGGCAAGATAAAGGATTGGGGATAAGGAACGCGTCAGGAAATTCTAAGGAGTTTGTAAAGACAAAACCGTTTAGACCGGGATTTCCGATCATCCCGCCTTGAAGACTGCAACCCACTGGCTGCGTTTACGAGCATCCGGGATCGAATGCCTCTGTCGCGCGCGCTTCTCGAGAAAGTTGCAGCGAATGTTCTTGTCGGCCGTGAGCGGGACCCAACCGTTCTTCCCGACTTCCGGCAACCAACTTTCGCCAGCAGCTCCGCGCGTGAAAAGCTCAGGATGGCGTTCCATACGAACTCCCAATTGCTTTAGCGCAGGCGCCCACGGAACGCCTCGGCGTCGCCGTGATGCGCCCGATCGCGCAGAGCAGCAATCCTGCGGATGCTATCAGAAGGTGCGAAATCCGCTGCAAAAGGTCTAGCAAAGGCCTAACAAAACGGCACACTGAAGCACTGAAGTTAGAAAACCATCGTTTTCAAAGGGAAAGCGGCGCGCCCGGAGAGAGTCAAACTCCCGACCTTTTGGTTCGCAGAGTGAACAGACCCTAACCTACGCTGTGGTCCGTCTTGCTTTTCTGCGACCCACGGACAAGCGTTAGACAAGATTCAGACAATAGGGCCGGCACTGGTGGCAAATTCATGGTGCCGCTACTTCTTTTCTGCGTTTGCCACCGGCGCGGTGGCCGGAGGACTTGCCGGCAGGTTCGCGGCCGGCGCAGCCGCATGCGAGGAATTCACCCCTTCTTTGAAGTTGCGGATGCCTTCGCCAACTCCGCGCATCACATCGGGAATCTTTTTACCCCCGAAGAGCAGCACTATCACCGCCAGAACAATGATCAGATGAAACGGGCTCAACGCTTCCATAAATCACCTGCCTTCCAAACTTTTCCGGACCTTGGATAGCGGCTCACGACGCCGCGCCGATCGCATTTGTCATTTCGAACCTGCTTGGTTGAAGGGCTCGCATGCCTTATTCGTCCCATCTTAGGATAAGAAATGGTCCCGATCCTTCCCGCTCGGTGTGGAAAGCCGGGACCATTCCCGTACAAAGTGAGTCGCCAGCCGATTACAGCTCGCGTGTGGCAGCGTCCGCTGCTTCCGCCATTTGCTGCAGCACCCGGAGAAACTTCGGTTGTTGCCCGACGAATAGCCCATCCGCGGTGAACGATGCAATCGTCGCCACGGCACCGGCAAATTTGTCGTCGCTTGGTCGAATCACCGCGCAGTGGGGCAAATCTGCGCTGATGAATTCGCAGGGAACGGGAAAGATCAGGCTGGGCTGAACCAGGCTGGGCGGCTGTAACGGTGGGTTGTTGAAGAAATCCGGAAAGGACAGACCGGATATCGGGTCCTTAAAAGGCGCCACTGGCTGTTGCACACCATTCCCCGCGAAATCCACCCATTCGAGGAAGTGCGCAATCTCGTCTCCCCCAATACCCAGCGTGATCTTCAGCACTTCCAGACTGCTGACCTTCTGGCTAAGCGCTGCATAGAGGCTCGATCCACCTTGTTCGATATATCCAAAGTGAAATCCCGCTACATTAGCGATCGCCTGGATGTGGTCGTTACCCTTAAAGTTGGGATTCGAAGCGCCTTCGAAATCCTTGTTGTTACGGGGAATGGCGGTAACGTTATTGAGTTTGAGCGCCTGAGGGAAAGTAGCGCCAAAGTCTGGATTGGTTGCACTGCGGTAGCGCACGAACCAGCTGGTGTCCACGTTGAGGTGCATCAGGTTGGTCAGGCGGCCGATGTCCTGCGCACCCGTCGCCGTGCTGCCCTGCAGCGTGCGGAACTCGTCGAAATTGACCGGGTCTGCGCCTTTGGATTCCAGGTATCCGTTGAGGAAGGCTGCGTGGCTGATTTCGTCAGTGGTGTTGCTAGTGATGTATTGTGGGCCATCGCCATCGAGATTCGACAAGGCGATCTGGTAGTTGTTCAACATTTCGTTTTGGTCAACTTCGATTGGGGGGTTATCGCCGATGCCACCCAGTTCCGCGTACTGTATCCAAAGATCCGATTCGATAATCTCGGCCGCGGCCAAGAATTGAAGAATGGCTACATCTCCCTTGTTGAGGCCACTCGAGCTGCTCTGGCCGAATGCGACCTTGCCAGCGCCCAATAGCCCAGCGCCCACCGTAGCTGCTCCGGCCATCATTCCCTTCTGCAAAAGCGACCGGCGATTTACCGTGTGATTCATCAGCCCCTTCATTTTGTCCATGATGCTCCTCTCGTGTTGGATTAGGATCCGCTGCCCGAGTCATCACGGTAAGCGCACGCCGAGCGGAGCTTGTCACGAAGAAGTCAAATGAATGACCATTTCTTGTGAGGATCTTGTCTCTTGCCAGGTAGAGTGCCGATTGAATTAGCCTCTGCTCGTAGGGCATCGCGCCTGTCCCTGGGAGCTTGACGTTGCGGGAAGTTCGAAGTTTCAAGGTTACGGCAAGAGAAAAAATCGCGAGAGGCGGGCTCGAGCTTGACGCCCGTGCCGGTTGCATTTTTCATTTCGAACCTGCTTCGTTGAAGGCCGCGTCGGATTCCGCCAGTTCCTCGCGTACCGCCCCGACGGTTAAACGCGAAATCGGCATGCCCAATGTTGTTCTTGTTCGTGGCGAGATGAACAGGATGAACGGTTCCAGTTCCCCCCTGAAGCTCGATTTGAACACCAACATATCTCCCGCCTTCGGCCTCAACGATCGAGGACAGTTCGGCTTCGCTCAAAAGCAGAGGCGTCTTGTTCCGCCTCTCGTGATGCTGCTCCATGTTCTTGCCTATCATTTAGCTCGCCCGTTTATTTCCCTATTGTGGTAACCAGTTCCGCCTCGTAGTCTTGCATTCGAAGAATGTCTGCAGCGGAGCTTGCGTTCTTTCGTAAGTGCGCTGTTGACGAGAGCTGCTAGGTTCGCATGGAAAAAGCGTCCTGTTGTGATGCGTTGGCCATCAGACCCGCCACGTAGGTTCGTTGGCAGGGTTCAATCGGCTGATTTGGCGGGTACACTCAGTGGGCAGCCCGTTCAGTAAGTAATCCGGACGGGCAACAATCCTCCGGTCTTTTCTCCGATCTCCTATCGGTATCCGCCGCCCTCAAGTCCGCTTGTCATCTCTTGCAGTTCCCCGAGCGAGTACGCCCGCAGGCGAGAAATCAAGCCGTCGAAGAAAAGAACGGAAGGAACCACCGGCATCAAGTACGTCCACAGGAGCCGCGATCAACGGAAGGGACGCCGGAAGGGGACGAATATCCACGCAGCGGCCTTTCGGCTGTGCAATCGATAGATTCGTGCAAACGCGACGGCATCGTCCTGCTGAGCCAGTCGCAGGACACTCGCTTCAGTCAACTCTCGTAGTTCGGCCTGTCTGGGATGCTCTCACGGTATCGTCTTTCAAATCTTTGCCTGCTTTTTCCGAATGCTGCCCGTCAAGTACGAATAGCCTGATCAGAAACCATCCCCGCGCTCCGAGGCCGCTTGCGCCAACCCGGCCGGCGGCGCTTAAATTTCGCCGTCGGCCAGTAGACGCTGTGCATAGCCCCCAAGTTACTTGCCCGCCACTACAGTGATCTGCTTGGCCGACGCAAGCTCCTGCTGCATCTGCTTCGGGTAGACGAATTCATGGCCCGTCGTTTCACCCGGATAGAACCAGGTCACGATTGCCTCAGGCTGTGCAGATCCACGCTCCGCGAAACCGAAGACCGTGTTGTCCGTTGGCTTCGAACGCTCGACACCAATTGTGAAAAGCGTCGCAACCAACATGCTGCGATCGGCGTTGAAGATGCGGACTTGAAAATGATCGTTAGCTTCGTCGGGCAGCACGAACACGTACGTTCCCGCGGGCAGCACGCGTCCAGGAATCCGAACGGGTTGGCTAAAGGTGACTCTGGTTGCCTGATCCGCCTGGTCTGCGTGTACAGCAGGCAGGACGATCACGACGGCAAGTACAAACAAGATGGTGACAAGACTTTTGGCGATGGTAAAGCTCTTCATAACAGCTCCTTTTTGTAGTATTGAGGCCGGCTGATGCTCGCAATTCACATCTGTACGTTTGAGTTAACTACCGCTTCGAAGTTTTTATTCCGCCCGAACGGCACGGAAGAGAATCATCTTCAAAACGTGCACACTGATAAGACGTGCTTGTTCGCTGCCGGATTGCGGAAAGGGTGTAAAGCTTTTGTCACCGACAGGTCTCGATCGTGTTTCACGCACGCCTGCGAACAGAGCCTGAACAGCAGTTACGAGCTGTTGGCGCAAAACAACGCTGACCGAGGGGCCGGGCAGGGCGTTCTCTTGTCAGAATCCTCGAAACCTAACAAGTTGCTTGAAAGGCAAACCATAATTTTGTATCAGCTGTGCGAACTCCTGAAGCTCGCCGATACTTAGCTCGGAAACTCAGCGCAGATACATGCTGCCGCATTCGCAGAATTCCATTTCTTCCTTGCGCCACTCGATCCATCGATAACCCTGTTCTGCGCCGGAACTCGGAGCACGGTCCTTCTCGTCCGTGGGCCAGATGAAAACGTTCACGAAATGCTTGCGGCGGGCATAGACCAGAGCAGCTGCAGTGCGGCCATGAACGACGTCGATGCGGCCGCCCTGCAGCGGAAATCCCTGATCGACAAAATCTTGGACTGGAGGAGAGAAATCCAGTTTGCCGTCGAACCACGGCTTTACGCGCGCAACGACCAGGACGACCGCACGCATCTTGGGCTCGGGCAGGGAACGCCGGACTGTAGAACCCGTTCCAGCGCCTATGGTCGCGTCCTATCTCATGAGAGACTCGGCGGGTTGCATCATCGTTACGATAGGGCTGCCCAACCGCAAGTGTATCGTTCTGAAACCGCAGCTCGAACTCTGTCCTTAATATATATGCGGGACGCAGCTCGGATTGCTAGCAAAGAGAATCTTGGCTAGAGCCCCCGTTCAATTTCTCGATTTTTCCTTCAGACGATCGCGACCGTTTTCAACAGCGCGCATTGAACAGGGGAATTCGGCGCGTTTCCCTTTGAGCCGGCTCCACTTTCTTTCTCCACGTCCCCCTGGAAGCCGTCACACAGATGACGAACCGAAGGACGCCGCTCCGCCAATTTTTCCAGTTCGCGCGCCTTGTTCTCACCACCTCTTCACAAGAAGTTTACAAAAAAGATACTCGCGGATTGCAACCCACTCCTCACCGAATGCCAATATTCGCGGCTGGCGGGTCAGCATTTCCTGTTAGACGATGTACAACATCGCGCACTGGCCCGCTACAAAGGAGAATCTCGCATGCAAGTCCGCACCATCGCTCTTTCTGCGTGCCTCGCCGTCGCACAGCTGATCGTTCCTGGCTTGGTCCGCGCACAGTATCAAGTCACCAATTTGGTTTCGAATCAGGAAAAAACCGCAAGAACGACCGATCCGCTCCTGGTGAACGCCTGGGGCCTCACTCACCCGCCGGGCGGCCCTTGGTGGGTCAGCGACAACAATTCCGGTTGGTCCACACTCTACGATAGCAACGGCGCCAAGGTAGCCTTGGACGTATTGATTCCCACTGCAGGCGGGGATGGTCCCGGCTCGCCCACGGGCACGGTTTTCAACGGGTCATCGGAGTTCAACATTAAGGGATCTCCGGCGGTCTTCCTGTTCGCCACGCTGGATGGCACCATCAGCGGTTGGGTGCCTTCGGTGAATCGCAACGCCGCCATGATTGCCGTCACTACTGCGGGCGCGTCCTACACGGGTTTGGCCATCACCTCCAAGACGTCCGGCAATTTCCTGTTCGCAGTGGACAACGCTAACAACAAGATTGACATCTACGACGGCACCTTCGCGCTCGCAAAGTCCGTTACAGACCCCACAGTTCCCGCCGGCTTCGCGGCCTTCGGCATCCAGGACTTCGGCGGCCTCGTTTACGTCTCATTTGCCGCCACGTCCGGCGCTTCTGGTGGGTTCATTGATATCTTCGGCGAAGACGGAACCCTCCTGAAGCAGCTCTCGCACGGTTCTCCGCTAAATCAGCCTTGGGGTTTTGCCATCGCGCCCAAGAATTTCGGAGAATTCAGCAACACGTTGCTCGTGTCGAACAATACCAACACCGGCACCATCAATGCTTTCAACGCCGTCACCGGGCAATTCGTCGGCACCTTGAAGGACGTCAATGGCGACGTGATCCACATAGACCAGCTCTGGGCAATTCAATTTGGTGACGGAACCGGCTCCAATGGTGCCACCAATCAGCTCTTTTTCAGCGCTGGCCCCGACAACAATCTCGCTGGATTGTTCGGCGTGATTAACTCCAAGTAACGCGAACCGGCTGGTAAGAGTTCGTGTAGCGAAGGGCCGCCTCCCAGGGCGGCCCTTTCCCGCGCGTCAACGAGCACCCGCGCTTTCCGGCGCTTTCCCGGCCGGGCCGTGAGTCTTGAGACTGTCGTGCAGCTTTGTGTTAAGGGAGCTTGCAATTGGGACCGCTCGCATGCCTTAAATTGTCGAAACGTCTGAAAATCACGGGATTAGAAATCCCCGCCCTTTTCGCCCTGCAAAAATCCAATAAAAACGACCGTTTATGGCAGCCAATCGTTGCATTAGAAGTCGGTAATTTGCCTATGCCCTCTTGCACCCCAAGAAGTGAAATCATGCGGTTTTGTGCAGATTCCCGCGGGTTGTGGCGAGCCGAACGCAACTATCCTAGCGACGCAGGATGTGCAGGGCTATTACCAGAAGGCCGAGAAAGATCAGGATTCCGAGCAGCAACCACTCGCCCGCTCCTTGCTTCAATTCATCGCGGTTCATGGGCGTACCCCCCGCAGCGGTCAACGTCACCGCCGAAAAATTAGGCCCATTAGGTTTGTCCGTTGGCTTTCAAAAGCCTCTTCAGGTTTGGGATTGCGGGACGCCAGTGCGATGGGGATATGCTCTTGACCATTTCCGCTTCTTAACTGTGGGTGGATTGGTCCGAGGGAGCGCTCCGGCGTGGATCGCAGCGAGCGTCCCGCGACCAGAAGCTACGCCCTCGATGCTGTGGAAATCAGGCAGAAAGGCACAGGGCACGTTGTAAAAGGTCAGTTACAGACGGTGGCGTTAATCGGCGGTAACCCGACATTAGAGCAGACGCGCGTCAGCATAAGTCACTGACAGTCCAGCGTACTCACGCCCGACGACGTAGTTGTGGGCTCGCAGTGCAAAGACGCGGGTCGCTGGCCGTTTCGCTGTCCTGAGTTGGAGTGGCCTACAAGCGCGTTGTAACGTGCCGCAAGGTTCCTATAGCGAGTGCTTTCTGCGTGCTCTTCATAATCCATCTCAGCGTTTAGAGCGAAGTTCTCCAGTTTTTCTAAATTCTCGTAGTCTCCGAAGAGAGGGAGAAGCTTCGTTTCTACATTGTCGACAATCTGAAAAGGCAACGTGGCGCTTTTCGATGGCGGGATCATAGAGTCAAAGGACTCCGTCTTCAGATCTTTTATGCTGTTCGACAGGTCATGGGCCACTTGTATTGCTTTGTGAACTAGGGTGCCGTAGCAGGCGACAATCGCCGAAGCCTTTGCCACATCAGCTTCGACAGTCGCAGGAGGCAAGTCTTGCTTTTGTAGACGAGCCAGGGCAGCGACGTGGATATCGTTCCAAGCTGATGAGTCGCAGCCGCTAAAATTCTGAAAACCATTAAAGAAACCGTCCATCACTTTTACTGCGTCCCTGTTTTCTGCGCGAAGGCCGGGACCGCGGTCAGGATTACGATAACGAATAGCATGATTTTCATTACTGACTCCCTTCTGCGCTACGACGGGTCTCCACGCAAGCGGGCACGTCCCCCAATCCCCCGATTGGGAAATGACTCCGTTTCCGGAGCCCCCCTCGTTACTAGATTCGTAGGGAGGAACGTTCCCTGCAATGGACCTTATTCAAATAGTCATGTGCGAACTGGAGAGTTTCTACGTTGTCCGGATTGCCAGGTAGGCTTCACGGCATCCGCCGGTGACGGACATATCTGAGTAGTACACCGGAAGCGCGGCAACGAGCCGAGAGAGCGCTTGGCATTTCGACCAATCGGGAAGCCCAATATGGAGCTGCGTTGGCGCTGGGATTTGCGGGGAATCCGGCGCGGGCTGAAACAATCGCGGAGGCTTTGGCGACAGGGTTCCCGGAGGCCACACTGGTACAATTCAACTACGTTCCAACCATTCACGCTCAGACCGCGATTGGCCACAAGGATTTTCCAAAGGCTATCGAAGTCCTTCAAGCGGCGGCTCCGTACGAACTGGGCGCGCTGCACTTCACGGCTTTCGCGCCGGCGCTGTACCCGGTCTATATGCGAGGAGAAGCGTTTCTAGCTGCCCATCAAGGAAACGAGGCCGCAGCCGAGTTCCAGAAAATCCTCGACCATCGCGGAATTGTGCTCAACGAACGCATCGGGGCACTGGCGCATCTCCATATCGGCAGAGCCTACGCCCTTCAGGGCGACACCGCCAAAGCTAAAGGCGGCCTATCAGGACTTCCTCACGCTCTGGAATGACGCCGACACGGACATTCCCATTCTCATCTCCGCGAAAGCCGAATATGCGAAGCTGAAATGAATGTATTCCGCAGGGGACAATCTTTCGTTTGCTTGGAATTTTATTGGCGTTCAGAAAGAAGGATTCACGCTTTGGCCCGGGCGCTAGCGGTGATGAAGTCACTTGCAAGGACTTCCTGCTCGGTAATGTGCGGCAGGCCCTCACAGCAAGCCAGGAAGCGCGAGATGGCCTGCGTGAGAAATAAATTGTTTTCGCTGGCGCGCATCAGCTCTAAGGAATCCCAGAGAGCGACCAGTGTCACCTCCGGTGATTCCGATTTTCCTGAGGCCAACGCGAAAACGCCACGGTATCCCCCTTGCTGCCGTGCCAAGTCGACAACGGAGGACAGGGTGTCCTGGAAATCTTGAACCTTACCCGGGCGAAGGTGCAGTTGCCAAACGCGGGCATGCATGGCGTCCTCCGTGATGTGTACCCTAAGGATGTTGGGGAATGGTACACCAACTCCGAACGTTCTGGGCAGAGGCTGCGGGTCCCGTGTCAGTAGCACATGATATGTCCGGTTGAGATAGCAAGTGATATGTCCGCTTTTCGGGCGGTGGTAGGGGACCATGCAAGGCATGATCTCTTACACACAAGCCGCCATGGAGCGGGCGATGAAAGTACAGGAAGTAATGTTGCAGGCGATGGCCAAGAAGATCAGCTGGTGGCA
>DATNLN010000078.1:0-4723 GCA_035602855.1 Candidatus Acidiferrales bacterium | reverse complement strand
AAACCATCCAAGAACAGCCCCAGCAACAAAAACAACGACAAGAACTGACGATGCGATGAGCGTCGCGATCCTGAGGCGGGCCGAAGGATCTCTCCCGCTTTCCCTGTGCCCCCGCCTTTCCTCGGTGCCCTCGGTAGTAATTTTTTAGCTTTTCTCTGTGTCTCTGTGTCTGTGGCGCTTTTGATTGAATTCCGGCACCTCCCGGTCTCAGTGGCCCATTCGCGCAGCGGCGGGGTATAATCGTCGGATGCCAATAACGCACAAAAGCGAACAGATGCATGGCACCACGGTGCTGTGTGTGCGCAAAGATAATAAAGTCGTGCTCACCGCCGACGGCCAGGTCACTTTGGGCGACGGCGTAATCAAGCACAGCGCGCGCAAGACTCGCCGCATCTACAACGACAAAATCATAGCGGGCTTCGCCGGCAGCACCGCCGATGCGCTCTCACTCTTCGGCCGCTTCGAAGGAAAATTGCAGGAATTTCACGGTAACCTCGCGCGCGCCGCCGTCGAACTAGCCAAGGAATGGCGCACGGACCGATCGCTCCGCCATCTGGACGCGCTGCTTATCGTCGCCGACACTAAATCCACGTTCCTGCTTTCCGGCAATGGCGACGTGATCGAGCCGGATGACGGCATCTGCGCCATCGGTTCCGGCGGCTCTTACGCCCTGGCCGCGGCGCGCGCTCTTTCCAAGTTCACCAAGCTCAGCGCCAAGGATATCGCCGCCGAAGCCATGCGCATCGCCAGCGAAATCTGCATCTACACGAATGACAACTTCAGCGTGGAAGAGCTATGACGGAGAAATCGGAGAAAGACATGGTCATCTACCTATCCGGAAACGAATCGCAAGCCCCCGAGCCGGAGCCGCTTCCGTCGTTCGACGAGCTTACGCCGCGCGAAATCGTCGTGGAGCTGGATAAATACATCGTCGGCCAGAATCTTGCCAAGAAAGCCGTGGCCATCGCTCTGCGCAATCGCGTGCGCCGCCAGAAGCTTCCGCCCGAGCTCGCCGAAGATATCTTGCCGAAGAATATTCTGATGATCGGCCCTACCGGCGTGGGCAAGACGGAAATTGCGCGCCGCCTCGCGCGCCTCGCAGGCTGCCCCTTCGTAAAAGTGGAAGCCTCGAAGTACACCGAAGTGGGTTACGTCGGGCGCGACGTGGAATCCATGGTCCGCGACCTGGTGGAAACCGCGATTGACATGGTGCGCGAGGAGAAACTCGATGAAGTCGCCGAGCGCGCCGAACAATCCGCCGAAGACCGCTTGCTGGATCTGCTCCTGCCGCCTTCGCCCATTCCGGCTGACACGACTCCTACCACCGAAATCCAGCGCCGCGAGCAAGTAGCGCGCACGCGGGAAAAACTGCGCGCCCAGTTGCGCGAAGGCAAGCTCGACCAGCGCATGGTGGAAGTCGAAGTCCGCGAACGCCAGATGCCCTCCTTCGAAATCATCACCAATCAAGGCGTCGAGGAAATGGACATTAACGTAAAGGACATGCTCTCGGGCATGTTCGGCCAGCAAAAAAAGAAACGCAAAATGACGGTCGCTGAGGCCTTCGACTACCTCATCCAGGAAGAAGAAAACCGCCTAATTGATATGGACCAGGTCACGCGCATCGCCGTGGATCGCGTCGAGCAGATGGGCATTCTATTTATTGACGAGGTGGACAAAATCGCCGGCCGCGAATCCGGCCACGGTCCAGACGTTTCCCGCGAAGGCGTGCAGCGCGACATTCTGCCCATCGTGGAAGGAACCACGGTCAACACTCGCTACGGCATGGTGCGCACCGACCACATTTTGTTTATTGCCGCCGGAGCGTTCCACACCACCAAACCGTCGGACTTGATTCCGGAACTGCAAGGCCGCTTCCCGATTCGCGTTGAACTCACTTCGCTCACCGAGGCCGATTTCATTCGCATCCTCACCGAACCCAAGAACGCGCTCATCAAGCAGTACATCGCGTTGCTCGATACCGAACCCTTCAAACTCACTTTTACCGACGACGCCATCGCCACCATTGCGAAATTTGCCGCCAAAGTGAACGAGCACACCGAAAATATCGGCGCGCGCCGCCTGCACACCATTCTGGAAAAAGTACTGGAGGACATTTCCTTCGAAGCACCGGAAATGAAAAAGAAATCCTTCAAGGTGGATGCCGCCTACGTGCAAAAGCAACTCGCGAACATCGTGAAGGACCAGGACCTGAGCCGTTACATCCTATAGAAATTAGAAAACAGAGAATGGAAAATCGAAAAGTGGCCGGTCCGTCTCAGTTTGCCCAGAGTTCTCGAGTGGCGCCGCCCATTTTCCATTTTCTCTTTTGCCTTTTCACTTCTCTCGCCCTTCTCGCCGGCTGCGGCGCTCCCGGTGAGCCGGTCGAACGTAAAGCGCCGATACCCACGGCGGTTCACGATCTCGCCGCCACGCAGCAGGGCGACCAGGTGACCCTCACCTTCACGTTTCCCAAGGAATCGGTCGAGGGCCGCGAGCTCAAGCAGCCGGCAGCCATCGAGATCTTTCGCGATTTCCAGACGATCCCCCCAGGCTCTGCGTCTTCGTCGGGTCCCGCCGTTCCCAAAGCTCCCACCCTGCTCGTGACCATTCCCTCCGCGATGGTGGTCCAATACGATACGCGAAGCCAAATCCGCTACGTGGACGCGCTGAAGCCCGAGGATTTTACCCAGCATCCCGGCGCCCAGGTCTTGTATATCGTGCGCACGCGCACGTCACCCAAGAAAGAATCCGCGAATTCCAACGCCGTGTCCCTGCGCCTCGAACCCGCCGCGGAGCAGATCACCGACCTGAAAGCCGAAATCACCCATCAAGGCGTGGTCCTCAACTGGACGCCGCCGCAAAAAACCGCCGTCGGCACCGCACCGCCGATTGTCCTCTATCGAATCTTTCGCCACGAAGTAAGCCAAACGAACGCGTCCAGCTCGGGCCCGCAAAGCTCGCAATCGCAAAAGCCCGGCGTACAAATCGGCGATTGCCCCGCTCCGCCCTTCCGCGACACGCAAATTCAATTCGGAAAAACCTACGTCTACACTGTGCGCAGCGTCGCGCAATACCCGGACCTGCAAATCGAATCTCTGGATTCGCCATCGATCAGCGTCTCCCCGCTCGACACCTTTCCTCCATCCGCGCCGCAAGGTCTGGTCGTCGTGCTTGTCCCCGCGCAGGGCGCCGCGCCCGCCTATCTCGACCTGTCCTGGTCCATCAGCGCGGAAAACGATATCGCCGGTTACAACATCTATAGAAGTGAGCGGGAAGGCAGCCCCGGCCAGAAACAGAATCCGGAATTGTTGCGTACTCCCGCATTTCGCGATATGAATACCGTACCGGGCCACCGCTACTTCTATACCGTCACGGCTGTCGATCGCGTCGGCAATGAAAGTCCCGCCGGCGCAGCCGCATCCGGTGAAGTGCCGGTCGAAACTCCCGCGGCAGCTCCGGCTGAAGTTCCAGCGGAAGCTTCACAGAAAGCGCAGCCAAAGCCATGACCGACCCAGCCGCCACCACTCATCCCATCCCCGTGCTCGCGCACGTTGCAGCCAAAGTAATAAGCCGCGTAGTCCGCGTGGGCCTCTACACCGGGGCGCTGCTGACGATCGTAATGATTGGCTCACTGATCGCCGCGAATCGCCTCTCCTGGCTCGATAATCGCGCACTGGAACGCAACGGCGCTTCCTACGGCCTGTTCCTCGCCATCATGCTCATTCCGATCTTCCGTTTCCTCAATCGTCCGCTGAAAATGTTTTATTCAGCCATGCTTGCCTGGGGAATTTTCGTAATCGCCTACGATATTGCCGGAATGTTTTTTCACAGCCTGTTTCAGGCTCTGCGCTCGCCGTTCGAAGCGTTCCTGGAGGGCGCCGTCGTCTACGGCGTTTGCGCAGTCGGCTCCTGGGTAGGCGGCATGATCCTGCTGACGCGCCAGCACCGTGTCGCCCCGCGCCGCCGCCGCTCCGATTTCTTCAGCAATCACCCGCAATGAAGCTCTGCCGATTTCAATCCCTGAAGTTCGACGCGCATCAACTGAGCCGCACCGCGCGCGAATCCCATCCCAGCCCTCGCGCGGGAATTATCGAAGGCGATACAATTCACGAAATCCGCGGCGAACTAAATGGATCGCGCGAGCGCGCCGGCGCTACCTGGCCGCTCGATCAAATAAAATTCCTCCCGCCGTCCACGCCGAGCAAAATTGTCTGCGTCGGCCGCAATTATCTGGATCACGCCAAAGAGCTAGGCAATGAAGCGCCCGCTCGGCCACTTATTTTTTTTAAACCTCCCTCGTCGGTCATCGCTCCTGAAGAACCCATCATCTACCCGCGCATCTCGCAGCGCGTGGACCATGAAGGCGAGCTGGCCATCATCATCGCGCGCCGGTGCTATCACCCGAAAGACGGCGAAGACATCAGCCCCTACATCCTGGGCTACACCTGCCTCAACGACGTGACCGCCCGCGACTTGCAAAAACTCGACGTGCAATTCACGCGCGGCAAGGGCTTCGATACTTTCTGCCCCTTCGGCCCGGTCGTCGAAACCCAGCTCGATCCCGCCGGTGTCACCGTGGAAACCTACGTGAATGGAATCAGGAAACAGTCTGGACACACGTCGGAAATGATCTTTTCCGTTGATGTTATAATCCGCTTCATCGCACAGGTGATGACGCTGGAACCCGGCGACGTGATCGCGACCGGCACGCCCTCGGGCGTGG
>DATNLN010000074.1:0-10752 GCA_035602855.1 Candidatus Acidiferrales bacterium | reverse complement strand
CCCGTGTGGATGCAGCTCTTCGCCGCCACTGGTGACGAGCGCTATCTCGATTTTGCGGTGAAGAATTGGTGGCGCACGACGGACTATCTTTACGATCCGAGCGAACACCTCTACTTCCGCGATAGCACCTACTTCGACCGGCGCGAAGCCAACGGCAAGAAAATCTTCTGGAGCCGCGGCAACGGTTGGGTCATGGCCGGGTTAGTCCGCATGCTGCAATTGCTGCCGGCAAACCATCCGAGCCGCGCGCGGTTCGAGCGACTGTTCCAGGAAATGGCGGAGAGGATTGTGGGTGATCAGCAACCCGACGGCCTGTGGCATTCAAGCTTGCTCGACCCGGGCAGTTATCCGCTCAAGGAATCCAGCGGCTCGGGTTTCTACGCCTACGCGCTCGCTTGGGGCGTGAACCAAGGCTTGCTCGATGGCGCAAGATTTAAGCCTGCGATCCGCAAAGCCTGGGCCGCCCTTGTCGATAGCGTGGACGCCCAAGGCAAATTGACGCATGTTCAACCCATCGGTTCCGACCCGAAAACGTTCCCGGACGATTCCACCGAGGTATATGGTGTCGGCGCGTTTCTGCTGGCAGGCAGCGAGGTATACCGCATGGCGGTGTTTGAGAATGGCAAGCCGCTGGCGATCGAGGTAAGCAATCCCGCCGAACTGTACCGTCATTCCGAAACGGTGGAACTAAGCCTTGCTCGATTGGCCGGCCAGGGACTGCGTTCGACAAACCTGGCAGTGATGGACGGCCATGGGTCCCGCATTCTCGATTCGCAGACTTACGCCAGTGAACCAGGGCGGCCTCTGGACACCTTCATTTTCCAGACGGATCTTGCGCCGGGGGAGACGCGGACCTACTACATCATGGACGCTTCCGCTTTGGCTGCCGTGCCGCAACCGATTGTGAAAACCTACGCGCGACAAATCGGCGAGCGCTACCGCGACATGGCCTGGGAGAGCGATCGAATCGCACATCGTGTCTACCACCAGGATTTAATTCCAGCCGAGGGCACGGTGAGCAGCGGCGTGGATGTGTGGGTCAAGAGCACGCGCGCCATGGTGATCAACCAGTGGTACAAGAGCGGCGATTATCACAAGGATCACGGCGAAGGGTTGGATGATTATCGCGTCGGGCGCAGCCGAGGTTGCGGTGGCCTCGGCATTTGGGACGGTCACTCCTACTACGTGTCGGGCAATTACCGCAACGCGCGAATGATCACGAACGGGCCGGTCCGTTCCGAATTCGAGCTGAGCTATGATTCCTGGGATGCCGGACAAGGAAGAATCTCCGAGACCAAGCGCATCCGCATTGACGCTGGCTCCAACATGACTCGCGTCCAAAGCATATTCGCCGGAGCCCATCACCAGAACTTCGAAGTCGGGATCGGCATCGCGCAACGTCCAGGTAGCGGCGCGATCGCAAAGAACCAAGAAGAAGGTTGGATGAGCTATTGGCAGCCCGCCGACCGGGACAGGGGAAACATAGCATGCGCGATTGTGCTGCCGGATCAGATCGAGGAATTCGCAACCGAAACCGCCACGCTGCCCACGCTGGCGCAGACCGAGCTCGTTACACCCAACGACGAGGGCTTGCCGCCTGTCGCCAATTTGCTGGCCGTCACGCCGGCGGAGGCGGGAAAGCCATTGCTGTACTATCTCGGCGCGGGTTGGAGCAAGAGCGGCGATTTTGCCGCGGAAACAGACTGGGGGAATTACGTGCGACAATTCGTGGTGCGAGTTCGTGCGCCGCTTCAACTGAAACTCAAGAATAAATAGATGTCTGGGCTCTTGCCAAATCGAATCCCAGGATCACTTTGGCAAACAGGAAAACTCTGGACAAGTTTCTGACACTAGCGACGCGTCGAACATGCAGTCAAGGCTTATCAGGACCTACTGGCGTGCAGCAATCTATTTCAGGCCCTTTCCGGTGGTTGTGATTACCAGTTGACCGTGTTTCACTCCGCGAAGACTCAATATTCGATTCGCCAGGTCTCGGATCGTGCTGCTTCGGCCTCTCATAATAATAACTTCCAGGCAGTTGTGATGGTCCAAGTGGACGTGCGTTGCCGCCAGAACTTGATTGCCTGCGTGGTGCTGTGCCTCTACCAATTCCTCGGTTAGATTCGGACGATGATGGTCGAATACGATCGTCAACGTTCCGACGATCTCTTTGTCCTGTTCGACTTCCACAGATACTAAGTGCTCGCGGATCAGATCCCGCACGGCCTCGGAACGATTCTTGTAGCCCTTCCCTGCGATAGCTCGGTCAAACTTCGCAAGCAAATCTCGATCTAGCGACAGTCCCGTTCTGGTTAACTCGGACATGTTTAATCCTATGCTTTGGAGTTCGAGAGAATCCCTTCGTCGAACGCTTGTATATAGCACGCGCGCCCTGCGAGAGGCCAGTTGCGGCTGGGTGACTTCTACCCTGCTGAGGTCTGGCGGGCGGGCCGGTACCGAAATACCTGTGGGGAAATCCCTGATAGCACGATTTGAAAAAACGTGATACATACTCATTCGCTCGGTAACACGTATTCGAGAGTCGTGTGTCGAGGTTGAAATGCGATCCAATCGCGCGACGGGCCGGCTGCACACCTGCATGGCCCTGATAATTCTGTCTTGTTCCATAACTTCGGTGTGCGCAGCTGCAAATGCGCAAGGAATCGCTCAGCTATCAGGAACCGTCGTTGACAACTCTGGCGCGGTAATTGCCGGGGCTAGCGTGCAGGTTCGAAGAACGAACGGTACTGTACGGATGACGACTCAGACGGACGCGAACGGCGCCTTCATTATTTCTGGACTCTCGGCAGGTGCTTATCGACTCGTGGTGTCGAATCCCGGTTTGGAAACCAAAGAAATCCCCGTCACCATAGAGACCGCGGAAGCGCTGGCCCCGCTGCGCATCTCTCTGGCTATGAGTTCCGTGAGCACCACCATAAACGTGCAGGGCCGGGAGGATAGCCTCATCGGAATTGCCGATTCCGCCACCCAGGGAACGGTGGGCGCAGCGGAAATCCAGGATCGTCCGATTCTTCGTTCCGGAGAAATTTTGGAGACGATCCCCGGTCTCATCATCACGCAGCACGCCGGCGGAGGCAAGGCCAACCAATATTTTCTTCGCGGCTTCAATCTCGACCACGGCACGGATTTCGCCATTTTCATCGACGACATGCCGTTGAACTTGCCCTCGCACGCGCACGGCGAGGGCTATGCGGACATGAACATCGTCATCCCGGAGTTTGTGGAGCAGGTGAATTTCGAGAAGGGTCCCTATTACGCTGATGTCGGCAACTACGGCTCGGCTGGATCGGCTCATGTGGAATATTTCAAGACGCTGCCGCAGAACTTCATCCAAGTGGAAGGCGGCATGTATGGCTATGGGAGGTTGGTTTTTGGCGTATCGCGAAAGCTCTTCAAGGGCAATTTGCTGTACGGCGGAGAGGCGTATCACGACAACGGGCCATGGACGACGCACGAGGATAATTTTTACAAATATAATGGCCTTGTAAGCTACAGCCAGGGCGGAGGGGACAATGGTTTCAGCGTCACGGCGCGCGCTTACCGTGGAACATGGCGCTCGAGCGATCAAATCCCCGTTAACGCCATTCCCCTGGTTGGTTTCTTTGGAGCACTGAACCCGACGGACGGCGGCGAGTCACAACGTTACAGCCTGCAGGCTGAATGGCATCACAGCAACGCAAATTCCGAGACGAAAATCACGGCCTACGGATTTTATTATGATCTCAATTTATTTTCTGATTTCACTTACTTCCTGGATGACCCCATCAAGGGCGATCAGTTCGAACAGCAGGATCGGCGCTGGGTGGCGGGGCTTGACGCGCGGCACACGATTTTCGGCACGTGGTTCGGCCGCAAGGTGGCAAATACGTTCGGCCTGCAGCTCCGCAACGATTGGATCCACAACGGCCTTTTCCGGTCGGAAGACCGTGTGCGCACCGACAAGAATGATAGCAACGCATGCGACGACGAACCCGTCCCCGCCTGCGTTACCAATCCGAATCTGACGGCAATCTTGCCCGCGGACACCGATTTGAATAAATTTACCGACACCATGATCGGTTTTTATGTGGAGAATAAAATCCAGTGGGCGGAAAAGTTCCGCTCGGTCGTGGCCGTGCGCGGCGACGAGGCGATATATAACGTCACCAGCCTGAGTCCGCCCTACGTCGCCGCCGAACTGCCTGGCGCTCCGGTGGTCAACTTTGCGGAGCTCAATTCCGGCACGGCCTCCAAGTTCCTGCCCAGTCCCAAAGCAAGTTTGATTTTCGGCCCCTGGGCCAACACGGAGTTCTATCTACAGGGCGGATTCAGTTTCCACAGCAACGACGCGCGCGGTGCAACGCAAAGGGAGGAACCGATTTCGCCCGACTTTCCTTTCCCCACGCCCAGCACTCCAATTTCGCCGCTGGTCCAAACCAAAGGTGGGGAAGTCGGCGTGCGCACTTCGGCCGTCCCACATCTGCAAAGCACCTTTTCACTCTGGTATCTCCACAGCAACTCCGAACTGCAGCAGGATGGCGACACCGGAGGCACGGTTGCCTCAGAACAGTCGAGCAATCGCGATGGCGTCGAATGGGCCAACTACTACGCGCCACTGGAACATTTGGCGGTTGATTTTGATTTTGCGGACTCCCGCGCCCGGTTTACCCAGATAGACCCAGATGACGCGACGTTCACCAATGTGGGTGGTGGCCAGTATCCCGTGCAAGGCCCGGGTGGTTATCGTGTGCCCGAAGCAGTTGGGATGGTGATTTCTTCGGGCGTCACACTGCACGATTACCGGGGCTTTTCGGCCAGTTTGCGCCTGCGTTACTTTGGCCCGCGCGATTTGACGTCCGATGGAATTTATCGTTCAAATTCAACGGCGTTGGTCAACGGTGAGGTGGCTTATCAAATTAACAAGAAATTCCGCGTTTCGGCCGAATTTTTGAATTTGCTTAATCGCCGCGATCACGACATCGACTACGCCTATATCTCCCGAATAACGCCAACAGCCGCGCCTGAATTCACAGACGTTTTCCATCCCGTCGAGCCGTTTCAGGTGCGATTCGGGTTACAGTACCGGTTCGATCTGCCTCAGTGATCCTATATGCATTCCTGTGCGGAATGGAGAACACTCCGTGGGAAAAACGACGCTCCGGTAACGACTCTCCAGGAATTTGGCTCATAACTCCTGTCGAACCAATAGACGAATCTCGCCAAGTTTCTGGCTCTAGCGACGCGTCAAGACACCGTTCGGACTTAGGATTACCGGCCACTCAAACAGCCGTTGCGCCATTGGCGGAATGAATCCTCCTTCAGCCTGGTTCGATGCGAGTCTAGTTTGGTTTTTGTGTCGCGGCGGCGCGCTCTTTCGCGTCCGCGACGATGGTGGCGAAGCGCGGATCGTCGTGGAGCGATTTCAGGTCGGGGTCCTTATCGACGGCGAGATCGCCCCAGGGAGGAAGTCCGTGGTCAACAGACTCGCGCAGGAGCGAGAGCGCCTGGTCTTTGTGGCCCTGGCGCGCCGCTAAGCAGCTCAGACCGTAGACGGTAACAGCCGTATCCGGGTGCTCCGGACCGAGCACACGACGTTGAATCTCGAGCACCTGGCGATCCAGTTTCTCCGCTTCGGCGTAGCGGCCTTCCTGCTCAAGAGGCGCGCCCAGGCTCATGATTGCCATCAGTGTATTCGGGTGTTCCGGGCCGAGCACCCGGCGTCGAATGTCGATCACATCGCGATACATTTTCTCCGCCTCGGGGTAGCTCCCTTGATCATCAAGAGCCTTCGCGAGGTCGTTGAGCGTCCTGACCGTTTCCGGGTGTTCTGGCCCGAGCACACGGCGTTCGATGTCGATCACTTGGCGATCCAAGCTTTCCGCTTCGGCGTAGCGCTTTTCGTTTTCAAGAGTCGACGCCAAGTTGTTCATCGTGATTAGTGTTTGTGGGTGCTCAGGCCCAAACAGACGACGCCGAACGTCGAGCACTTTCCGCTCCGTGTCCTCCTCCTCCGCGTAGCGTCCTTCGTCCCTAAGAACGCCGGCCAGATTATTAAGTGTCTTCAGTGTATCCGGGTGCTCGGGGCCGAGCACCCGGCGTTCGATGTCGAGTTCCTCGCGCTCCATCTTCTCGGCGTCGGCGTAGTGGCCTTGGCGCTGAAGAGTCGCTGCCAATTCGCGCATCGATTTCAAGGTGTCTGGATCGTCCTGGCCCAAGACTTGGCGTTGAATATCCAGTGTCTCCCGCGCTAGTTTCTCTGCTTCGGCATAATGCCCTTCATCCAGCAAGAGCCACGCTAGGTCGTCCGCCGACCTTAACGTTTCTGGATTCCTCGGCCCTTTAACACGGCGCTGAATGTCCAGCGCATGTTCGAACAGTGGGTGCGCTTGGGGATACAACCCCAGACTTTCGTACACTTCTCCCATTACATCCATAAGCTGCGCCTGCGTCTCTGGATCTTTAGCCAGCCCGGTGTCGATTTCCTTCGATGCACTGTCCAGGAGTTCTCGTGCGGTGATGCTATTGCCGCGCGCTTGGCTTGGGTCTGACACTTTGAACATCCCCTTCATGAAACTCGCTACCCGCTGCGCGGCTTCTGCTTGGCGGCTTGCCCGATCGCGCTCGGCGGCGATGCGCCGCGCCTGGACCGCCGTCACCGCGGCGAAGGTAATCAACAGGACCACTGCGGAGGCTGCTGCCGCGACGGCCCAGCGATGGCGCCGCACAAACTTGCTGGCGCGATATGCGGCGCTTGGCGGGTGCGCAATCACCGGCTCGTTGTGCAGATGCCGCTCGATATCCGCGCCGAGTTCCGCCGCCGATCCGTACCGCCGCGTGCGGTCCTTCTCCAGCGCCTTCATGGTAATCCAGTCCAGCTCGCCTTGCAGGTGACGTGCGAACGTCCGCGGCTCCTCGCGCCGGTTTGACGCCGCAACATTCGAAGCCTCCCCCAAGCCGCGAATCCGGGTGCTGAGCTTTGGTGGGTCCTGCTCTCGAATGGTGCGCAGGATCGCTTCCAGCCCCGCTGCACGCAGGGCTTTCACATCGATGGGCAGAACTCCCGCCATCAATTGATAGAGAATCACGCCCAACGAATACACGTCCGTTCGCGTGTCGATGTTTTGCTCGCGCTGGTCCGCTTGCTCCGGACTCATATACTCCGGCGTGCCCATCATCACGCCGAGCTCGGTAAACATGGTTTTGTCGGTCAGCCGCTGCGCCGTTGCTTTTGCCAATCCGAAATCGATGATTTTTGGCACCGGCTTGTTGTCCTGCTCGACCACCAGCACGTTCGAGGGCTTCAAATCGCGGTGAATGATCGCTTTCTGATGGGCGTGCTGCACGCCGTCGCAGACCTGCATAAACAATTCCAGCCGCTCGTTCACGGTGAGGCGGTGCTTGTCACAATATTCGTTGAGGGGGAGTCCCGGGACATATTCCATCACAAAGTAAGGCCGTCCTTCGGGGGTGGCACCCGCGTCAAAGACTCGGGCGATGTTCGGATGATGCATCAGCGCCAACGCCTGGCGTTCGGATTCGAAGCGAGCCACCACGACTTTGGTGTCCATGCCGGCCTTGATGAGCTTCAGTGCCACCGTGCGGCGTATAGGCGATTTCTGTTCCGCCAGCCACACCTCGCCCATGCCGCCTTCGCCGAGCAGTTGCAGCATGCGATACGGCCCGATCTGGCCGGCCGCCGCGCCGCCAGGGCCGCCGGTACTTAGCGTGCGATCGGAAGAGTCGGAAGCCGCTGCATGGTTGGGTTGATTTGGCGGGTCGTTCGTTCCCATTTGGCGTTAGCCTCCCGAACGAAAAATCTCAAACTGGCAAGCCACCTGGGGGTTCGCACAGTGCGCGGATAAAACAGCGTTTATATCACAGTCACCGCTGCGCCAGCTGACCGTGTTTGAGAGTAGCGCACACGGGGTCGAGGCGGCTCAGAGACAAGGTTAGGATCCACAGATAGCAAAACAAAAACCGTCTTGACTCCGACCGGCCTTCTCATGGAAGGGTTTGGGACGGGTTGGCCGGAACAATCTCCATCGATCAGTGACTCTCCCCCTGCACAAATGATCACCGCAGTTTGGCGGATTCGGACTTAGCAGTGCGGGGATGGAGACTTCGGGGTCGGGGTCTCCGGTCGGGCGAAGCTTCATGTCACTCCACGCCGCTCAAGGCCCAGACGTCACCTCCCTGTGGCCTAAAGCGATCAAACAAGACCCACTTTCCATCCGGCGACCAAACGGAGTAGTCGATTCTCACATCAGGGTCAGGAAATTCGTACACCATGTCCGACTTTCCGGCGCTCACCGGAGAAACCCAGAGCACCCGATGGCCCACGACGTCCATAGTGCGAGTATGGTCCGGCGAGAACGAGATATGCGCGCCACCCTTCATGTCTGCGAAAGGCTGCGGTTCGCCTCCCCCGGCAGAAACCATCGTCGTGGCAGGTTTTCCACTGCACGTGCAGCGGAAAACGACCTCTCGACCATCCACAGTCCAGCGCATGAAGTGTCCGGACACAGCGACGTTCGTCAAACGGCGAGGGTTGCTGCCGTCGCCGCTCATGGCCCATACCTCGAGCCGGCCACCCTCGTCGGACTGGTAAGCCAAAAGTGAGCCGTCCGGAGAATAGATCGGGTTGACATTCACACCCAAATTCGATGTCAATTGTGTCAGGGCGGCACCGGTCACTTCTACCTCCCAGATATTGGGACTCCCGGAACGGGAAGAGAAGAAGGCAATTCGTTTCGCATCGGGTGACCGCCCATTCTAGGTTCTCTCGAAACGCTTTTGACCAATCTGCCACTGGCCGAAGGACGAGGATTTTGCCTGACCGATTTGGATGATGGACTAGTGCCACGCCAATGCCCATGCGGTTGCTTCGTAGGGTGCCGGCCGGGATACAAGGAAGTGGTTGTTTCCGTGGACCAGGATGCCGACCATGAATTTTCAAGCCTCCAGGCGTGGATCGGGAACGGGGTAACCAATTGCGAAATGGTAGACGACTTGTCCTAGCTCAGGAGACAGGTCCAGATATCGGTTCACTCGCTCATCAAAGAACGCTCCGATGCCCGTTGCTCGCAGGCCGAGCGCCTCGGAAGCAAGATACATTCGTTGACCAATAGCACCCGCCTCGAAATGCACGTATCGGTATCCACGATCACCGTAACTGCGGGCAGCACTCTCAAAATCGCCGATCATGGAGAATGCCACACAAGCGTTACCCGCCAGGTCTTGTCCCAAACTGAGAGCTGCCGCTACCAGGCGCTGGTCCCCTTCCTTGATTTTCTCCAGCTCTAAATGCTCCGGCCAGTAGCGGTAAACACCCGGCGCCAAGCCGTCGACGCGGTGGACGTAAAGATACATGTAGACGAAACGAGATGCTGCGAAATCCGCGCAGAGGCGCTCTTGTGCGGTGGAGAGAACGGTCGCAAGTTGCGAGAAGGAGATCGACTCGCCCCCACCCCTGAAGTCAAGAGCGGAACGCCGGGCACGAACGACGTCGCCGAAACTACGGCTTGTGGAAACACGCGGCGGCAGGTTGATTCCCCCTCGCCCGAGTGACTTTGACTGGCAAAGTACGGGGATGGTAGCTTGGGTGCTGAGCTTCGTAGCAACGTGGATTCGTTCAATCAGTGGATAAGGTTCTTGCTTCTCTGACAACCGGTTGGGCTGACCTCTAAACAAAATCGTCTCGACGGGATCCAGCATCTTCACGGGAATGGATGGGCCGTGAAGTCCGACGATTAGCATAGGCCACTCATCCTCATGCAGGAGACACCGATCCGCGACTCGGTCATCTGAGAAATGGCCAAACGCAAAGCTTTCGCAGCCCATAGCTCGAGCAGCAAGCGTGAGCGCCTGCCAGGCATGTCCGATGTCGTGCAAGCAATACCGATAGGCACGGTCCCGGTATTTCCAGGCTTCGCGCCAGGCAATACTGGTCAGAACGAAAATGAGCGGGGCAGAGATGTCGACAAGCTTCCTTCCAAACTCTCCGATGGCGCGTTGTTCTGCCATATGGGATGAGGGACGGTAATGATAGAGGCCATCGGGCCAACCGGCCAATCCTTGCGAGCAGAAGTGAAATTCGGTCGGATGGAGATTACCGGAAGAGGGATTGACGCGCAGAGCGTAAACAGCTCCGGTGGAGGGGACTCGTTTCGACGCGCTAATTGAGGCGGAATAGAACATCAACTGCGAAAGGAATTGCGCACCATCTCGGGCCAGCCTATTTCCGGTTTTGCCCTCGAGTACTTCGAGAGCTGAAACCTGTGGAGCGGGCGGGTCGGCCGGCAAATCCAGGACGGGGACGCCCTCATAATGCCGAAAAGGATTGGGCATATTGGCCCAATCAAGATAGTGCTGAGTTCGCCGGAGCGATTCGCCACTGTGCTTCGTCAATTCATGGTACTCGCGCCAGCCCATGCATCGTAGGTCCTCAGGACACTGTACTGGCAAAACAGGTATTCGGGTAGGGGCACGAAAAAGCGAGACTCTGGCGCGGCAGCGATCGAAGGGGCGCAACAGAGTACAATCGAGCGAGCGAATCCCGGTTTTTACATCTGTAGGATCAGTAGCGATATTCGCAAATCGAAAGAGGAGCAATCTGAACATGGGATACGGTAACCGTGACAAACCAGAACGCAGTTCTGGCCGAGCTGGGTTCGTGGATGCCCGACTCGAGGAGCTTCGGCGTCGTTGGGAAAATGCGACAGACGAGCGCGAGAAAAATGAGGTGTCCGAACA
>DATNLN010000070.1:0-4348 GCA_035602855.1 Candidatus Acidiferrales bacterium | reverse complement strand
AGACCCGAAGGATCAAGCGACATTAATGACGGTGGGCGATTTGTTTGCCCGCCAGGGAGACATGACGCAGGCCATCGAATATTTCGAGAGGCTGGCGCAGGTCTATCTGAACGACGGGTTCAACAGCAAGGCCATCGCGATTTACAAGAAGATCGCCAAGCTGGCGCCGAATGAGCTGGCGCCGCTGGAGCGCCTGGCGGATTTGTACGTGCAGCAGGGAGTATTGAGCGAGGCGCGGCCCTTATTCCTGCAGATTGCCGAAGCCCACCTGAAAGCGAATCATTCGCAGAAAGCCGTCGAGGTGCTGCACCGTTTGCTGGAAGTAGAGCCGGAAAATCAGCGCGTGCAAATGCGGCTGGCTGAACTGTACGGCATGATGGGGCAGAAGAAGGAAGCGGCGCTGACGTATCAGGCCTACGCTCACCGGCTGTTTGACCGCGGAGAAACCGAAGAAGCGGAAAAGCTGGTGGAGCGCGCGCTGGAAGTGGATCCAGGCAACGCGGCTGCGATTCTGCTGAAAGCGAAAACGCTGAATGCCGCCGAAAAGACCGATCAAGCCATCGCGATTCTGAGCACGCATCCAGAAGCGGAAACCGAAGGCGACGTAACCAAGCTGTTGGTGGAATACGAACTGCGGGCCGGACATGCGGACCGCGCCGCGGATCGCGCGCGGCGTCAACTGGCGCGCGGGCATGCGCATTATGGACTGCTTTGCAAGGTTGTCGAGAACATGATCGAAGGGGCGCAACCGGAGCAAGCGCTACCGCTGCTGACCGAATTGCGAGCGCCGATGATCGAAGCAGGCGCTCAGGATCATTATTTGAAATCGCTTACGACCGCCTGCGAACGGCTTCCCGGGCGGACCGAACCGCTGGAAGCGCTGGCGGACTTCTGCCGGACGACCAGCGATCCTTTCCGCTTGAACGCCGCCCTCGGCCAGCTTTCCGACGCGTACGCCGCGCAGGGAAATATGCCACGGGCGGAAGAGCTGCTGGTAGAGTTGGTCGATCGCAACAAGAACGATGAGCGGCTGGTGGACCGGCTGAATCAACTGCGTGCGCGGACGGGCGGAGCCCCCATAGCCGGTGGCACCAGCGCGGACAGCGCGGCGGCAGGTCCGGCGAGCCAAACGGGATTGCGCGAAAGCGCGGCCGAAGAGCAGAACAAGCTGGTTTCTCCTCCGCCTCCGACGATTGCCGAGGAAGCGCTCGACGAGGAGACGCACAAGTATATTGCACAGGCGCTGACGGATGTGGACCTGTTCTCCAGTTATGGGCTGACGCAGAAGGCCACGCATTTGCTGGAGAACGTGCTGCAACGCGCGCCGCGGCACACGGCGACGCTCGAGCGATTGCTCGATTTGCATTTGGGCGCCGGGAACGATCGTCGCACGGCGGAACTGGCGGCGCAGCTGGAGCAGATTCATCGCGAGCGGAACGATACCGTTAATGCGGACCGCTTCGCCGAGTTGCGGCAGAGATATTCGAAGGTGGCGGGACTGACGGAGAAGGATTTGCCGGTGGCACCGGCGGCGACTGCGCCGGCGCCGGTCGCTTCTTCAGCGGGAGCCGGCACCACGGTACCCGAGCAGGCATCCGCTGCTGCGCCGGCCGAACCTCCGGCGTTTGAGGTTGCGCCGGAAACGGTCCCTGCAGCTGCGGCTTCCGCGCCAATCGAGTTTGAAATTCCGCTCGATGGCTTGGAACCGGAAGCGACACCACCGCCCGAGCCGATTTCGCTGGCGCCGGAGGAAGTGGCTGCCGCGTCCGCGACGCAGGAGGCAGTGGCTCCGCAGATCGCCGGGATTGGGGAAGAGCTGGATCTTTCCGATGAATGGGAGGCGATTGCGGCGGAAACCACAGAGACCGCCGATGCGCCGGCTGCAAATGAAATCGAAGCGGCGAGCGTTGAGCTGGATCCCGTGGTGGAGCCCGAGCCGGTTGCGGCCGAGGCGTCGGAAGCAACCGATACGACTGCGGCGCTCGAGGCGGTGTTCGATGTGAGCGCTCTGGCGGATGAAGAGCCCGACCAGGACGCGAAGCCAGAGCCGTTCCAGATCGAAGCGAACACCCCGCAATCTGAAATGACGGCGCATGTGCCGGAGGTTGAACCTGAAGTGCCGGCCGAAGCCGCGGCGACGGAGCCTGAAATCGAACTTATCGAGGTGGGGGAGGAAGAAGCGCCGACGGCCGAAGCGATTCCGGAGGCGGTGCTGGAGCTGGTGGACGAGCCTATTGCGGCCGAGACGGCTACTGCGAGCGGCACCGGCGCTGCGGATTTTGAGCTGGAACTGACGCCCGAGACGGCTGCTCCGCGCGAGCACGCCGGGGCCGCGACGACCGAAGATTTCATCAGCGAATTGGTGGCGGAGCTGGACGATCTGGAAGCGCCGTCGGCCGAACCGGTCCAGGAGTCGGCGATCGCGTCTGGATCTGTGGCTGTACCGAAAGACACGCATGCGAGTTTGGAGCAGGTGTTCGCGGAAGCGAATGCCACGCCGATGGCCGCGATCACGCCGCCACCGACCAATGGCTCGACCCATAAGAACCTTGCGCCCGCCGCGACTCCAGGAACGCTGGAAAATCTGAATCAGCTGGCCGAAGTGTTTCAGGAATTCCGCAGCGAGCTGGGAGAGATGGGCGAAGAGGACGAGGACCTGGAGACGCACTACAATCTGGGCATCGCCTACCGGGAAATGGGATTGCTGGACGAAGCCATCGGAGAATTCCAGAAAGTCGCGAAGGCCGTGCAGAAGGGCAAGCCGTTCCGTTACGAGATGAATTGCTCGGTGATGCTGGGGCTTTCGTTCATGGACAAGGGCGAGCCCAAGGTGGCTTCGCTGTGGTACCGGCGCGCTTTGCAAGTGCCGGGATTGGAAGAGGAATCAGCCTTGGCGCTGCGTTACGATTTGGGATTGGCGCTGGAATCGGCGGGGGAAGCCGACGCGGCGCTGGATAGTTTCCGGCAGGTTTACGCCGCTAATATTGATTACCGCGATGTGGCCGATCGGATTGCCACTCTGCAAAAGCATTAACGTCACCGGCAACACGTTCAATCCGACCAACCGGAAGCGAGCCTCAAGAAATGCCCTCGCGCTCAACTGCAGTCAGTACGAGCGGTGAGCGCCGACGAACCGCTGGGACAATCCCACCGTGCTGCGATGAAAAACCATGAATGGAGTTATGTTGCTTGCCGAAGCAGCGACTGATCACGTGCAGCGACTGCCCCAGCCTTCCAACGGCTCCGCACCTCGATCCTCTGCACCGCAGACAGCACCACCCGTTTCCCTCGGGTCACAGGGGTGGAGTGTATGAACAGAGGTTCTGTATTCGATGATGAGATCCTGTCTTCGCTGCAGGAAGAGTGCTTTCTAGTCCGGTTTGGATGGTGATTGCGGCCGCGTTCGAGTTACCGTCCTTTGGCGAGGGCTTAGCTTTGGAAGAGTCAATGCCAGAAGCTTTGTTGGGTCCAGGTAGGTTCCGTTCCACTGCACCCCCATATGCAGATGAGGGCCGGTGGCGCGTCCGGTTTGCCCAGAAAGCCCCAACCGATCATCCTTTGCGAGCTTGTCTCCCACCTTCACATCTATTTCAGACAAGTGCATGTAAATTGTGAAGAGCCGCTGTCCATGGTCCACGATCACGCAGTTGCCCTCGTAAAACATTTCACTCGCCAGCACTACAGTTCCGGAATTCGAAGCTACAACCCGTGAACCTTCGGCAACGGGGAAGTCCGTGCCTCGGTGGGTGCTGCTGAGTTCCTCGTTGAAGATGTGGGTCATCCCAAACGAGTCGGTGGGCTTAGCCTGCACGGGTGTAACAAAATCGCCGGACCATTGCGGTCGAGATATGAAATGCGAGAACGCCTTTTCCTTAAGCACCTGGTCTGCGGCAATTTTCTTTTGGCTTTCCGCATCGGGCTCGACGAAATTCTCCGGTACGTTCACCGGACCGCTGCGGAAGTCGCCGGCGACGATGTCCACCTTTTTCAATGAGTGTACGACTCTGCCTCCAGGCAGCACTGCTCTCACCGACAATTCGTAGGTCCCAGGCTGGGTCTCAAGGTCGGCACCTGCCAGCGCATACCAGATCTTAGGATTGTCTGACTTGAAGAACGACAAATTCTTGCCAACCATCTGACCCGTTATCCGGAGCGGGGCAGTCCCAAACTCCACCGTAATAAAAGCTACGGATCCTTGCTGTAACTCGTTCGGCTGCCAAAACACATTCTTAATCCCGTGGGCAGAGGATTGCGGGAAAGTGGGTGAGATTGAGCCGGATAGAAGCAACAACGCAGGCAGCCAGAGAAACAGTCTCACTGATTGCATTCCGCGTGCACTAGGTTTTAA
>DATNLN010000065.1:0-29040 GCA_035602855.1 Candidatus Acidiferrales bacterium | reverse complement strand
CACGTCCGAGTACAACTTCCCAAACCGCGGAGACATCTCTTTCAGGATCTCGTCCACCATCTTGCGGATCGGCCGCAGCGGATGGTCCAGCGGGACCCGCTTCTCTGGAGAAATGTAGCTGAACATTCCTTCCTGTTGGTTATCGTCTCCGCGCATTCGTTCGCCTCCTTGACCTTCCTTCTTTACTTCAGACGAGCTTTCGCGATTAAAGTTGCGGAAGAAATGGGTTTTTCAACAAGCTGCTAATCGCCTAGAGCAGCGGCCGAGGTCGCGCCGTAAAAGCTGTACCACGGCTTCGCGGCCGTCAGGCGCGAGTTCACGTTGT
This sequence comes from Candidatus Acidiferrales bacterium, assembly GCA_035602855.1. Classification (GTDB taxonomy): domain Bacteria; phylum Acidobacteriota; class Terriglobia; order Acidiferrales; family UBA7541; genus Palsa-295. The sequence goes on along the minus strand of DATNLN010000065.1, from coordinate 28,715 downwards.
TGATGTTCTTCACGCCCTGATCGCTCAGCCAATCCTCCAACGCCTTCGGACCTTGCTTGCCGTAAATGGGGATGCCATCTTTCCACGTAGCCCGCCCGCACAGCACGCCGGAAAATTCCACGCCGGATTCAGCGACCAGATCGAGTGTCTCCGCAAACACATCGTTGTTCACACCGGCCGAAAGATAGATGAAAGGTTTTTTTGCGGCAGCCGCGGCGCGCCGAAAATGTTCCTTGGCCTGATCACGCGTGTACGCCGAATCACCCTTACACGATTTTGTGCCCGCCACAAAAGCCATATTCACCGGCACTTCCACCTTCAACACGTCCACGCCATATTGCGGCTTGGAGAATTCCTCCATGCTCTTGCGCACGATCTCCGGCTTTTGCTTCGCGAACTCAATTCCCTTCTCGTCGCCATTCTCCACGTATCCCACAAATTCCAGGAAAAACGGCACGTCCGCAGCGGTACACTCTCCACCAATGCGCTCTACCCACGCGTGCTTGATATCGTTCACCTCCGGCGCATCGAACGGCGTGTAGTAAAGCAAAATCTTGATGCAATCCGCGCCCGCGCCCACCAACCGGTGTACGGACCATATATCCAGCAGATCCGGCAAGCGCCCCGGACGCGTGTTGTCGTAGCCGCTGTTTTCGTATGCCAGCAGCAGCCCGGCGTTCGCTGCGCGCGCCTTTGCGGCGGGCAAGCCGTACTCGGGATCCAGCAGAATCGCGCTCGCATGCGGCGTCAGCACGCGCGACACAATCGTCTTGAACTCCTCCAGCATTTGCGCCGGCACATCTTTCTTATCAATTCCCTTGTCTTTCGCGATCGCGCTCTTCAACGAGCCGCGCTGGTCCATCGCCGCCGCAGCGATCACGCCGCGCGCGTCCGACACCGCTTTCAGCCCCTTCTGTTTGCCAGGCGTAATCTTCATCAAATCCTCCGCAGGGTCACTTATTCACGAACGCCGCATTTTAGCACGAGAGCTAAGCACGCGGAACGCCGGAGGGTCCAGTTACGTTGGCAATCCTGCCTGTGCCGAAGGGCGATATTCACAAAGTTCCGCAGGTAAGTGAAACGCACAGGACGGTGCATCGGTCTGCTCGCGTGCCAGATTTAGAAAGCCAGGCGCTGCCGCGCCTGGCACGAAACCGGCTCGCACAAATTTCCGGCCAACTCAGCTATTCACGCCGCTGAGAAATCCACCCAGATGTCCGGTGATTGCCAGCAGCACCACGCCCACAAACTCCAAGACCAAGCGATAATTCGGCAAAGTAGTTCCGGCTTCACGCCGCGCGCGGAAATGAATCCACCACACGATCCAGATCACCCCTGTCGACGCCAACGCAAACACCATATGCAAAAGCAAAATCCCCTTGATGCGATGCCCCTCTAACGCCCACTGCCACGCCACCAAACCTGTCGTCACCGCTGGCAGCGCCATTGCAGCCGCAAGCAACAAGTTCACATAAGCCGTGAACTCCAGTGCCTGCCGCTTCGTCCAGCACGCCAGAAAATCCAAGCTTACGCCGGCGATGAACAACGCAATCGGAAAGTGGATGAGCACCACATGCTGCGCGTGCTTTTCCATCAGCATTTGCCGCAAATCAAACGGATGCATGAGCTTTTTCTCCTACTGCACGATGACTTGGCCGGTCATCTTCGGGTGAATCGAACAAAAATACGGATAAGTGCCGGGCTTGCTGAACACGAACGAAAACTTATCGTCCGTATCCAGCGCCTTAGACTTGAAAACCCCGTCCGTGCTAACCACCGTGTGCGGAATATCATCGCGATTCGTCCACGTCACGGTCGTCCCCACGGGCACAGTCAGCGCCGTCGGTCCAAAACTGAAATTGTCAATCTTCACTTCCGCGCTAGTGCCCGCCTTTTCCTGGGCGGCAGCGCCGCCAACATGGCCCACCGCCGCGAACATTGCCAACAAAGCAACAACCACGCTCGCCAAACCAATCCGCGCGAATTCCCTTTTCATGACTTTCGCGTCTCCTTGAAACATAGATTTAAATCCCAGCTGCACACTACGCGATACGCCGAGGCCCAACTTCAGCCCAACTGCGAATCCACAATTGCCAACGCATGCTGTCCCCGCACAAAATTTACGTCCGTAATACCCAAAACACTCCGCAACTGCTCCGCCGGCACTTTCATCGGACCCGGCGAATCCGCCTTCCCCGGCTGCGGCTGCGGAAACGCTGTCGACGCCGCCGTGTGAAACGTCACGTTCCCCTCTACCTTCTGCATAATCTGGTGAATGTGCCCGTTCAAAACCGACACCGACCCAAATTTCTTCAAGTAACTCAAAGCCTGCGCGCTGTCATCGGTTCCCCAGCCCCACTCCGGATACACGCTCCACAAAGGAATGTGCGCGAACACCACAATCGGCGTGCTTGCTTTCAACTGCTTCACGTCGGCCTCGAGCCACTCCAGCTGCTCGCCGCCCAAATTGCCCAGACCGCCCGCCTTCAGATTCACCACGTTCACCAGCCCAATAAAATGCACGCCCCTCTTTTCGAAGCTGTACCAGCCCTCGCCCTGCGTCCCCTTCCCGTAGCGATCGCGATACTGCTTGCCCTCGTCGCCGATCACGTCATGCTCTCCCGGCACGAAAAACACTTCCTTCGCCACTGCGCCCTTCAATATCTGATCCACCGTGTCGAATTCTTCCGGCCGCGCCAGGTGACTGATATCCCCGGTATGCAGCAAAAATTCCGGCGGCACAGAAAGCGCATTGATCTTGTCCACAGCAGCCTTCAACGTCGCGGCCACGTCCGGATTCGCCGCCTTGTTAAATCCCATATGACTGTCGCTGATCTGCGCGAAACTCAACTCCCCCGTCATCTTCGCGGCATTCCACTCATTCGCCCGGCTCATGCTGTAAGACTTCAGCACTCCGCCCTGCATCACGCACAGCGCGCCCGTTCCCGCCCACGCCATGCACTTCAGAAAACCCCGCCGGTCAATCCCGTCTTGATTGTGGTCGTGCAAAATCTCATCCTTCCTGCTTTGCGACATGTCCCCCTCCTGTGGTCACTCCGGTATCGGTCAGTTCCCGAGCGCCGTAACTCCCTCACCGCCAAGCACTTAAAAGCGGCGCGCGCCCGTTGCGAGCTCCCGAGCAACGCGCCACCTGTGGACGTGTTCACTGTGCAGGACCGCCGCACCCAAGGTTTTATTCCCGGCGCGCCTCCACTCCGTCTTTTTTGAGAAATTTGCGCCCGGCGGGAATAAAATCACCACCGCCGCAGTTACCTCTGTTGTGGAGCTGTAAAAAGGGCGGGACGTGTTAGAGCAGGAAGACCGCGCGCGCTTTGAGAACGACGTAATGCCCCATCGCGACGCCGCTTACAATCTGGCGCGCTGGATTTTGCGTGGCCGCGCGCAAGCCGAAGACGTCACGCAGGAAGCTTTCCTGCGCGCCTACCGGTCCTTCGCCGGGTTTCAGACTGGCAACGCGCGCGCGTGGCTGCTGCAAATTGTGCGCAATTGCTGCTTCACCTGGCTGCAGCAGAATCACGTAGCCGAGGAAATGACGGAGTTCGACGAACAGACCATGCCGCCAAAACCTGAAAATCCCGAATCGCTGGCCATGGCCACTTACGACCGCGAACGCCTGCAACGCGCCCTGGAAGATCTGCCCGCGCATTTTCGCGAAATTATCGTGCTGCGCGAACTGGAAGGCTGCTCCTACAAAGAAATCGCCGCCATTACCACGCGCCCCATCGGTACGGTAATGTCCGCCCTCGCTCGCGCCAGGCAGCAGCTGAGAACTATATTGACCGAGCCCGTACCAAAGGGAGCCAGCCGTGACCTGTGATCTTTCGCAAACCCGCCTGCACGCCTATTTCGACGGCGAACTAGACGCCATCGGCGCCGCAGAATTCGAACGCCATCTGGAATCCTGCCCCGACTGCGATATGCGCCTCGCTGCAGAAGAAAAACTTCGCAGCGCCCTCGCCGGAGCGCAACTCTACACACGCGCACCCGAAACCCTGCGTAGAAAATTGCAAATCAGTTTGCCGAAAGCTGCCATACCGCCTGAGGTGAGAGATCCGAAGCCTTCGGTCGCAAATTCCTGGCGCTGGCTGGCAATCGCGGCCACGGTGATTCTCTCCGTGCTCCTCGGCACGCAGTACCTGCAGAAGCTGAATCACCACTCGCAGCAGCAGGCCATGGCCGCCGTGATCGTTGACGCGCATCTCCGCTCGCTGCAACCCGGGCACCTCGAAGACGTAATCTCGACCGACCAACACACCGTAAAACCCTGGTTTGACGGTAAAATCGATTTCGCCCCGCCAGTGCGCGATTTTGCGAACGACGGATTCCCGTTGCTAGGCGGCCGCCTCGACGTGATTGACAGCCGCACCGCAGCCGCCCTGGTCTATGGCCGCCGCAAACACATCGTGAATGTCTTTGTAGAGAAGGCGCAGCCGGGCGATTCGCAGGATGCTTCAGGTGAACTACAAGGTTATCACTGGGTGGCCTGGCAGCAGAACGGTTTTACATTCACCGCCGTCTCAGACACGGCCTACGGAGATCTCGACCAGCTGAAGCAGCTTTTTCTAGCGCCGTAAAAACCATGCGCGCCGGTTGCGCTCGGCGGAAGGGCGCCGTTGCAGAATCCGCATGGCCAGGAGGACGCCATCCGGGTTACGGCACAACTCACATAAACAAAATATGATGCTGATGCGAACAAGGCTGCGCCTTCGCACTCGCTGCCTCGTCCGCGCTAGCCACCGTCTCCACCACCGGCCCGCTCATCACCGATACGGCTGCCAAATCATCCAAAAGCTCAGGCCCGTAAGTCGCCAGCGCAGGCAATGCCGAAAGCGTCCGCTCTTGCAAACCGCGATGCGGGTAAAGCGCATCCACCAATATGCGTTCATGCCGGTCCAGAATTCCCGTGCGGAAATTCTCAGACCTCCCCGCCTTCCCCTTCAATTTCAAGAACTGGTGCAGAATTTTCCTCTCCGTCGAATCCAGCGCGCCTGTAAGCGTCCGATCCAGGTGCGCCAGTGGCTTGCGGTAAGCCTGCAACAACCGCCGCAGCGCCTTCTCATCCGCCGCGAAACGCCCCGCCAGCGCCTGGGGCAATGATTTCATCTCCATCCGCCCGCGCAAATACTGCCGCCCGCGCATTACATCGCCAAAATCCAAGCCATATTTCTTCAGCAAACGCGCGATCGCCGGCTCCACCAAAGTGAAACTAGCCCGCGGCAAAATCGCCGGCATGCGCCCCAGTAAATGTTTGTAAACCACTTCCGCCTGCGCCATATACGCAATCTCCGCCGGCCCGCCGATGTAAGCAGCCGTGGGCAACAACGTGTCCTGCACCACCGGCCGCAGCAACACATTCGGCGTAAACGCTTCCGGCGTGGCAGTAATCGCCGCGTGCAATTCCTCCAGCGAAAAAGCAGCTGCGCCCGCGTGGAATTTCTCGCCACGCCGACGCAATGGCTGTCGCACTCCGTGCACATTGTAAAAAAGCAGCGTGGATTCGCGCGTCACCTTCACCTGCGCGTGAAATCCGTCGCGTTCCAGCTCTTTCGATCGCGCCAGCAGCGCATCACCGAGCGGCTCGGCATCATCCAGCGCCCGCCGGTAAATGCCGCTCGCAAAATGGTGCAGCCGCGAATCCAGCGGATCCAGAAAAATAATCCCCCGCCCCGCCACCAGCCGCGTCATCAACTTCCCGAACGCCGAGCCGTACGTATCGCCCGGCGTATACGATTCACGCAGCGCCCGTGCCACTTCCGCCCCGTACGGCCCTTCCAGCGTGTCCATCGCGGTCACCACCGACGGAGTAATCGCCGCGCCTAGCGCAATTTCTCCCACGCGCCGGCCTTCTTCCTCCCGGTTGCCCGCCAAAATAAATTCGGCGAGGCCCGTGCGCGTCGTCCACGAAGCGTGATTGATTTCTGCGAGGTCATGGTCCTCCGTCGCCAGCCAAAAAACCGGCACGGCATCCACTCCGCGCCTCGTGAGCTCTTCCGCGCAAGCCGCAGCCGTAATCGCCTTGTACAAACTGTAAGCCGGCCCGGTAAAAAGTCCCACCTGCTGCCCGGTCACAATCGCCACCGCGCCGTTCGCCAGCCGTTCCAGGTTCCGTGCGATCGTCGTGTCCAGCGTCGCCGCCCCGCCAAACTTCAAATTCTGTTCGCGCAACACATCCACCACGCCCGCGCGCACACGGGGCTCAATCTCGACCTCCTTGGCCGCCGCCACGACTCCGCCGATCGAAGGCGCGTGCCCGTAGTACTTCCCCACGCGGCGAAAATCCTCCAGAAACGTGGAAAATATTTTAGATGTCTGGGGTATATCGCGGAAGGAAAGACACAGAGACTCCATCGAGGGATTCATGATACACGCGGCCCTGAAAAGCAGCAATCGGGGCAGGGCGCACACGCGGGAAAGCAGTCAGCGGAAAGATGGCCCGGACAGCAGCTACAACACAAAGCCCTGCGCACATTGCGCGGCCCCGTTACGCATAAAAGCCGTGCATTCGGGCAATTCGTGTGAATGACGTCCTCCCAGCGCGTCCCAAGCGACCGCGAATCGCTGCTAGAGATGATGCGCTGGCTGGGAGATAAGATTCGCCAACATCGTGTCGATTTCCGCTTTGCCCGCGTCGCTCACGCCGAGCAGTGGAAGCCGCGGCAGCCCGCCGTAATATCCCAGGCGGTCCTGGGCATATTTCAGGCCGCCGATCCCGTAATCCATCAGCAGCATTTTGGCCGGGACCACCAGTTTCTGAGCCAGCGCCTGCGCCGTCGCGCGATTCCCCGCCTGAGCCGCTTCGTAAATATCCGCGCACAAACCCGGGAACACGTCCGCAAGCCCCAGAATCGCTCCCACCGCGCCCAATTGCAGCGCGTCGTAAAGCGTCGCAGCGGCGCCGGTTAGCGTCTGGAATTCCTCGGGGGCCGCGGCGATGATCGCCGCGATTCCCTTCATATCGCCGGAACTATCCTTCATGCCGATAATGTTCGGATGGTTTGCCACCCGCTCGATCAGTGATGCTCCCACCGAGACGTGGGTGAACACCGGCACCGAATACACCATCACCGGAATCCGCGCAGCATCCGCCACGCGCAGATAATGTTCCGCAAGCATGTGGTCGTTGATGGACGGCTTGTAGAAACTCGGTGTGCGCACGAGCGCCACTGCGTACCCGATGCGCGCCGCGTGATTGGTGTGCGTGATGGTTTCAGACGTCGATTCCGCGCCGCTCCCTGCAATCAGAATTTTCTCTGGCGTGGCGGCATCGCGCACCGCTTCCCAAACACTGTAAACCTCTTCCCACAACAGTAGCACCGATTCGCTCGTCGAACCGTTGGGCACATACCCCACAAGCTTCGTTTTATTGTAAAGCGCCACATTGTTGCGCACCTGCCCGAGCGCAACACTGCCGTCGGACTCAAACGGCGTGGTCAGCGGAGCGAATATTCCATGCAGTTTCATGGCGGTCATTTTATCTCAAACGCCAGAGCATCCAAGCGGAAACGCAGTTCCCTGCCGGCGGCGGGGTCGCCTTGAAACTACGGCGCCGCCCTCTGATTTTTCTCCGCAGTTCCTCTGTGCCCTCGGTGTTAAATCCTTGCAGTAGCCGCTACTTCTCCGCAGGCGCCGATGCCGCCGAAGCCCGCCGATGCAAATCCTGCAGCGCCGCCACATCCGCCCCGTGCCCTGCCATCGCCCGCATCCCTCGCGCCGCCGCGCTCGCAGCCGAAAGAGTTGTAATGCAAGGAATGTTGTAACGAATCGCGGCCCGCCGAATCGATTTCTCGTCGTAAAAAGATTCGCGCCCCAGTGGCGTATTAATCACTAAATTTACTTTCGCCGTCTTGATCAAATCCACAATGTTCGGCCGCCCTTCATTCACCTTGTATACAGATTCCACGTCAATCCCCGCGCTAGCCAATGCCGCCGCCGTCCCGCGCGTAGCTACCACTTTCAATCCGGCCGCCAGCAAATCCTGCACCACGAATGCTACGTGCCGCTTGTCATGATCGTTTACACTAAGGAAAACAGTCCCCTCACGTGGCAAACGCTGCCCCGCCGCCAGTTGCGCCTTTGCAAACGCTAATCCGAAAGTAGAAGAAATCCCCATGACCTCGCCCGTCGAACGCATCTCCGGCCCCAAAATCGTATCTACGCCGCGAAACTTGTTAAACGGAAACACCGGAGACTTCACGGCGTAGAAATTCCGCACTGCCAATTCCTTGATGCCGTTGCTTTCGGTGTAAAGTAAATGTAAATCGCGCAATTTTCTACCGGTCATCAAACGCGCTGCTACTTTCGCCAGTGGCACGCCCGTCGCCTTGCTCACATAAGGAATCGTTCGCGATGCGCGTGGATTCACTTCCAGCACGTAAACCGTATCGCGCTGAATCGCATACTGCACGTTCATCAGCCCCACTACTTTCAGCGCCCGCGCCAGCCGCGAAGTGTAATCGCGAATCCGCTCCAGCACCGAAGGCTTCAGCGTCACCGACGGCAGCACGCACGAAGAATCTCCGGAATGTATCCCGGCCTCCTCGATGTGCTCCATGATTCCCGCGATCAGCACGTCTTCGCCATCGGCCAGCGCGTCCACATCCACTTCGGTCGCGTCTTCCAAGAATTGGTCAATTAAAATCGGCCGCTTCGGATCCGTCCCCGAACCGATCAGCGCCGCCTGCGCCACATATTCCTCAACCGTCTTCAAATCGTAAGCAATCACCATCGCGCGCCCGCCCAGCACGTAACTGGGCCGCACCAGCACCGGCAAACCAATTTCCCCAGCGAGCTTCACCGCTTCCTGCGGAGCCAAAGCCGTCCCGTTGCGCGGCTGCGGAATTCGCAATTCGTCTAGCAAGCCGCCAAATCGCCGACGGTCCTCCGCCAAATCAATCGACTCCGGCGCGGTCCCGATGATTTTCGCACCGTTCTGCTTCAGCTCCAGCGCCAGGTTCAAAGGGGTCTGACCGCCAAACTGCACAATCACGCCCTGCGGTTTTTCGCGATCCAGAATCGCCAGCACATCTTCCAGCGTCAGCGGCTCAAAATAAAGGCGGTCCGAAGTGTCGTAGTCCGTCGAAACTGTTTCTGGATTGCAATTCACCATCACCGTTTCGTAACCGTCTTCCTTCAACGCGAATGCCGCGTGGCAGCAGCAATAATCAAATTCAATCCCTTGCCCGATGCGGTTCGGCCCGCTGCCCAGGATCACCACTTTCGGCCGGTCCACCGCGCCCGATTCGTCTTCCTCTTCGTACGTGGAATAAAGATACGGCGTGAACGATTCAAATTCCGCCGCGCAAGTGTCGACGCGTTTGAAAACGGGCTGCACGCCCAGCTCTTTGCGGCGCGCGCGCACGCTCGAAGCTTTCACATTCCACAGTTTCGCAATTTCCTCGTCGCTGGCGCCCGAACGCTTGGATTCCAGCAGCAATTCCGGTGGACATTTCCCCAGCGTCGTCGCCGCCACCCGCCGGTCCACCGCCAGCATTTCCTGCAGCTGGCGAACAAACCAGGGATCGATCTTGGTCAGGTCGCAAACTTCTTCGCTGGACATCCCACGTTCCAGCGCCTCAAACAGCCAGTGCAAACGGTCCGGCCCTGGAACGTGTAATTTCTCGCGCAGCAACACCGTCGTCACTTCCGCCGGAGGCCGCCATGCCGAACTCGGCTCCAGCGACCGAATCGCCTTACACAACGCTTCCTGAAAATTCCGCCCGATGGCCATCACCTCGCCGACGGATTTCATCTGCGTCGTCAGCGTGGTATCGCTGCCCGGAAATTTCTCGAATTGCCACTTGGGAATTTTCGCCACTACGTAATCAATGGTCGGCTCAAACGAGCACGGAGTCTTCTTCGTAATGTCGTTGGGAATTTCGTCCAGCGTCATGCCCACGGCCAGTTTCGCCGCGATTTTCGCGATCGGAAACCCGGTGGCTTTGCTAGCCAGCGCCGAGCTGCGCGAGACCCGAGGATTCATTTCGATCACCGTCATGCGCCCCGAAGCCGGATCCACCGCAAACTGAATATTCGATCCGCCCGTCTCGACGCCCACTGCACGAATGATCGCCGCGGCCGCGTCGCGCATCCGCTGGTATTCCTTGTCGGTAAGCGTCTGCGCCGGCGCCACCGTGATCGAATCGCCCGTGTGAATCCCCATCGGGTCGAAATTTTCAATCGAACAGATCACCACAAAGTTGTCGCGATGATCCCGCATCACTTCCAACTCAAATTCCTTCCACCCCAGCACCGATTCTTCGATCAAAGCCTGATGCACCGGACTCGCGTCCAGAGCCCGCGCGATCAAGTCCGCAAATTCTTCGTGGTTGTAAGCAATCGATCCCCCGGTCCCGCCCAACGTGAACGAAGGACGGATCACCACGGGATAGCCGAGCTGATCGGCCAGCCGTACCGCTTCCGGCACGCTCGTCACAACTTCCGATGCCGGAACTTCCAGCCCAATCTTGCGGCAAACTTCCTTGAACAGCAGCCGATCCTCAGCAATCTTAATCGCGGCAAGTGACGCGCCAATCAGCTCCACATCATATTTCGCGAGAATCCCCGCTTCCGCCAGCTCCACAGCAAGATTCAACCCCGTCTGCCCCCCCACAGTCGGCAACAAAGCATCCGGCCGTTCCGCCGCAATAATCGCTTCCAGATATTCCTTCGCCAGCGGCTCAATATAAGTTCGGTCCGCAATCTCCGGGTCCGTCATGATCGTCGCCGGATTCGAATTCACCAGAACGACCTCATACCCCTCCGCGCGCAATGCCTTGCAAGCCTGTGTTCCCGAATAATCAAACTCGCAAGCCTGCCCAATAATGATCGGCCCCGAGCCGATAATCATAATCTTCTTGATGTCAGTCCGTTTCGGCATTCGCTCGCGTTAAATTACCGTCTCCCGCCTTGCGAAAAAATCCAAATCCCGCAGCACGCGCGTCACCGCCGCGCTCCGTCCATCATCGTCACGAAATCATCAAACAAATACCGCGCATCGTGCGGCCCCGGCGAAGCTTCCGGATGATACTGCACGCTAAACAAAGGCAACGACCGGTGCCGCATGCCCTCATTCGTATGATCGTTCAAATTCACGTGCGTAATTTCCACGTCGCTTGCGGCCAACGAATCCGGATCCACGCAAAATCCGTGATTCTGCGCCGTGATTTCGACTTTTTCGGTGCGCAAATTCTTCACCGGATGATTCGACCCATGATGCCCAAATTTTAATTTGAATGTTTTCCCACCCAGCGCCAACCCACACAGCTGATGCCCCAGACAAATCCCAAAGATGGGCACGCGCCCCAGCAACTTGCGGATATTCTCAACTGCATACTGGACAGGCTCGGGATCCCCCGGGCCATTGGACAAAAACACGCCGTCCGGTTTCAGCGCCAGCACATCTGCGGCGGAAGTACGCGCCGGAACCACGGTGACTTCGCAGCTGTGATCGACGAGCAGCCGCAAAATATTCTGCTTGATCCCAAAATCATAAGCCACGACACGTCGCCGCGCCTTCGCCCCCGAATCAGCACCCGCGCGAGCGCCGGCGCCAGCCGCACCTGCAGCCGACGCAGCCAAATCAATCGACCCATCCTTCCACTCATACGCCTTGGCGCAAGTCACCCGCCCCGCCAATTCCAAACCCGCCATCGGCGGCAAAGCCCGCGCCTCCGCCACCAAGCTCTCCGCCGGAGTCCCATCCGTTGAAACCACTCCGCGCAGAGCTCCTACTTCCCGCAAATGCCGCACCAGCGCACGCGTATCCAAATCCCAAATCACCGGCACGCCATAACGCTGCAAATACTGCTGGGCCGATTCGCTCGACCTCCAATTCGAAGCCAAAGGCGAAAATTCACGCACAATCAGCGCTTCAATATACGGGCGAGCGGATTCCTCATCCTCTAAATTGGCGCCCACATTTCCAATGTGCGGATACGTCAGGCACACGATCTGCCCGGAATAACTAGGGTCGGTGAAAACTTCCTGGTAGCCAGTGAGAGAGGTATTGAAAACAACTTCGCCGCCCCGCCGGGTGCGCGCACCCGCGGCACGGCCGCTAAATGTTCGTCCGTCTTCCAGCGCGAGGGTCGCGCGAGCTGCGGGCTGCTCCGTCAGTGTATCCTCCAGAATATTTCATCGCGACGCCGCGTTCACCGTGTAGGACGAAGATAGCGAGCCGAAATGATCCACCGGCCAGTAAGCGAAAACCGCCTTGCCGTAAATGTACGGCCGGCTGACGGGCCCAAAAACGCGCGAATCGTTCGAGCTGTCGCGGTGATCGCCCATCACAAAATAATTCCCATCCGGAATCTGCACCGGACCGTAGCTCGACCCGTCCAGATAGCTCGGCGGCACGTACGGCTCCACCAACTCCTTGCCGTTCACATATAAATGACTGGCTCGCAACTCAACGGTCTCGCCCGGCAAACCGATCACGCGCTTGATAAACGATTTCGAATGGTCCAGAGGATACCAGAAAACCACCACGTCGCCGCGCTCGATCGGCGTGAACCGGTACACAAACTTGTTGATGAAGATGCGCTCCTGATCGCTCAGCAGCGGCGCCATGCTGGTGCCTTCCACTTTTACCGGTTGATACAAAAAGATGATGATGACTAGCGCCAGGCCCAACGCCACGGCCAAATCGCGCGTCCAACTGCGCAATTCGTGCCGCAAACGCGGCAAAGTGGAGTTGTGCTGCGGCTCTTGCGGCTCGGGCTGAGTGTTTTCCGTCATTCCGCTCTCAAATATTTATAACACGGCGAGATAGCGCGCGCCAAGTACGCCCGCTTTGCAATGTTAAGATGCGCAGCGCGCGCAATCGGTTGCAGAATCAACGCCCATCTCACACAGACGAACCGGAGATGACAGCGACAGTCTCTCTCTGTGCCTCGGTGGCACTCCGGCCGTCGCCTTTCTCTGCGTTCTCCGCGTCTCCCAGTTAATCTTTCCGTCAAACATCCAACGCAAAATGCAAAATCGCCAAAGAAGCCAAAACCGCCGTCTCCGTCCGCAAAACTAACTCCCCAAGCGACGCCTCCGCGAAACCGGCCTCGCGTGCGGCCACAAGCTCCGCATCCGTCCACCCACCCTCAGGCCCAATCGAAATCTCCGCACGCTGCGCCGTCACATCCCTCAACACATCATGAATCGGCGGCGCATCGCTCCGCTCCGAAAGCAAAATCTTGCACTCCGCGCTCGAAGCCCGATAAGCCTTCTCCAAAGCAGTAGCCTGCGCAATCTTGGGAGGACGCAGACGACGCGACTGCTGCGCCGACTCCCACACAATCCTCTCCCAACGCGCATGCCGCTTCGTCGCCGCCGCAACCAAAGCCTTATCCGTCCGCGCAGCGATCAACGGCGTGATCTCGTTCACGCCCAACTCAGTAGCCTTCTCCAAACACCACTCGAATCGATCGAACTTCACCAGCGCGATAAGCAAATGCAAATGCAGCGCCGGCTCCCGCGCCTCAATCGCCTCCACCAAAGAAAATTCCACACGGTTATCGCCACGCTTCAGCAACTCCACGCGTTCCACGCGCGCAAGCCACACCCGTTCCCCATCGCTCAGTTCGTAAAGCTGCCCTGGCTCCGCACGCAGCACGCGGGCTAGGTGTTCGGCGCTGTCGCCGCGCACGGTCGCCGTAGTATCCTGGAATTGATCCACAAAAAATCGGCGTCGCATCGTCTGGATTGTATCGTGGCGGGGGAAGAATCACGCAACTACCGATGAAAAAATGTGAAGCGGCGGTCGAAATCACTCATGCAGCAAAAATGGCGGCGTCATCTACCCAAAAATATCCTTCACCTTATCGAAGAACGTAGAATTCCGCTCCGCCGCCTTGTTCTCCACTTTCAGCGTCTGCCCGAGTTGCTCCAGCAACCGCCGCTGCTCGCGCGACACCTTCGCCGGAATCACCACGCGGATGCTGATGTACAAATCGCCGCGCCCACCGTGCGGATTCGGCAAGCCTTTACCCTTCTTGCGGAAAATCTGCCCAGACTGCGTGCCTTCTGGAATTTCCAGCTCTTCTTCGCCCTTCAGCGTTTGCACTTTGATCTTGTCGCCCAGCGCCGCCTGCGAAAAACTGATGGGAATCTCGCAGATCAGATCCGATCCACGCCGTTCGAAGAACGCGTGCTCCTTCACTTCCAGAAATATATAGAGGTCGCCCGGCCCGCCGCCGTTGGTTCCCGGCTCGCCCTGCCCCGTCATACGCAGACGCGTCCCGGAATCCACTCCCGCTGGCACTCCCACTTCCAGCGTGCGTTCGCGCTCGATGCGCCCCACGCCGCGGCAACTTGCGCAAGCATCCTTGATCGTCTGCCCCGCTCCCTGGCAGGCCGGGCAAGTGCGCGTGATGGAAAAAAAACCCTGCGCGTAGGACATCTGCCCGCGCCCGCCGCACGTCACGCAAGTGGACATGCCCGTACCCGGTTTCGCACCCGTGCCCTTGCACGCTTCGCAAAGTTCGTGTCGAGTAAGCTGAATTTTGCTGGTGACGCCCGCCGCAGCTTCTTCGAAACTCAACGACATGTCGTAACGCAAATCCGCGCCGCGCTGCCCGCGCGCCGCCCCACGTCCACCGCGCCTGCGCCCGCCGCCGAGGACGTCGTCGAATCCAAAAAGATCGCCCAGAATATCCTGAAATTCCTCGAAGATCGTCGAGTTGAATCCGGAATCAAATCCGCGATTACCCAGCCCCGCCGCGCCGTAGCGATCGTACACCGAACGCTTCTGCTCATCCGAAAGCACCGCGTATGCCTCAGAAGCCGCGCGGAAGTTGTGCTCGGCCTCTTCTTTCTTTTCAGGATTTCGATCGGGATGCCACTTCAGCGCCGCCTTGCGATAAGCGGACTTGATCTGCTCAGGCGTAGCGCCACGCTCTACGCCCAAAACCTCGTAAAAATCATTGCTATTGCTGGCCCCCATCGTTTCTAGGTCTCCGGATTATTAAAGTTGAAGTCCTGCACGAATCGTGCGCATCACGCAACGTCGCGCCGTTCGCGTTAATTCGCAGGCGCCGTCGCCACGCGCACCATCGCTGGACGCAGCACGCGATCGTGAAACATATATCCCGTCTGCATCTCTCCAACCACCGTACCTTCCGGCTGCTCCGCCGTGGGCACATTTTCAATCGCATGATGCAGGCGCGGATCAAACGGCTTCCCCACCGCCTCAATCGGCTGCAGCCCCTGCTTCGCGAGCGCATTCCACAACTGCGCGCGGATGATTTCGAACCCCTTGCGGTATTC
Organism: Candidatus Acidiferrales bacterium; assembly: GCA_035602855.1. GTDB lineage: Bacteria > Acidobacteriota > Terriglobia > Acidiferrales > UBA7541 > Palsa-295. Next base: position 13,439 of record DATNLN010000065.1, on the reverse strand, counting down.
GGGACTAGCCGCGCCCGACTGGCCGGAAAGCGCCAGGTCGAAAGCATCCAGCACCGGCAGCACCTGCTCGATCAACTGTTCGGCGCCGCGATGCCGTTCCTGCTGCCGTTCCTTTTCCACGCGCTTGCGATAATTTTCAAAATCTGCCTGCCGCCGCACCAATGTATTCTGCAAATCCTGTTTCTCGGCCACCAGTTTCTGAATCTGATCCGCACTCGAGCCATCATCGGCCGGCAAAGAATCCGGCGCAGACTGGCTCTCCACGGTTTCCTCCGCCGGACCGGCTGCGGCCGCGAAACCCTTCTCCGCAAAATCTCTATCCTTATGCTGTTTATGTGAGGCCAAAGAATTCAGCTCCCCTCTTGCGCTTCAGAGAAAAATTGCGCCATAAAGGCTACCGCGGTAATCACTCGTTCGTAGTGCATGCGCATGGGCGCGAGAATTCCCAGCGTCCCCTGCACCTGATCTTTAGATGAATACGACGCGGAAACGATGGCAAGATGTTTTCCCGCATTCGAAATCTTGTCCAGGCCCAGCTCCACGTGCACCGGCTCCGGTGATTCAATGCAGCCGCTCAACAGCGCGATCAAACGGTCCTTCTCTTCAATCGCTTCCAGAAGTTCGCGCAGTTGCTCGGGGTTCGTAAAATCCGGTGAAGAAGCAATCTGCGCCGCGCCATCCACATAAATTTTGCGGTCCGCCACGTCCCCCAAAATGCTCGGGTCGCACAAAATCAACGCCGTGCCCGCCAGTTGCCCGTACTGCTCACGGTCCCGCTCCAATTGCTTCCGCAAATCTGCGCGCATCGCCTCCAGCGTCCAGCCAATATAGTGCCGGTTCAAATATTCCGACGTGCGATCCAGCTGCTCCTGCAGAAATGGCTTCTCCGGACGTATCAATTTGTCGCGCGTCACTCCGCCGCCGGAAACCAGAATCACCAGCACGCGTCCATCGGGCAGCAGCAGAAAACGCAAATGTTCCACGACGCTGCGTGCCAGCGGCGGCGCGATAAAAATTCCCAAACCGCGCGAAACCGCGGCCAGCACATGGCTGGCGCGCTCCATCACCGCCTCGGGTGTCTGCGCGGCCGCCAATTCGCGCCGAATCCACAACAAATCCGCGGGACTAGCCGTCGCCTGCGCGGCTACCTGCTCTACGAAAAAACGATATGCCGCGGCGGTCGGCACTCGCCCCGCCGAGGTGTGTGGCTGAAAAAGCAAGCCCGCATCTTCCAGGTCCGCCATCACATTGCGCACCGTAGCCGAACTGAGCGGCTCAATATGCCGGTGCACAATGCTGCGCGAAGAGACCGGCTCGCCCGTCTCGATGTAGGCGCGCACCACGTCTGTCAGAATTTGCTGATGGCGTTTCTGTTGTAAAACCGTTGGACTCATGAGTTTCCGCCGAGACCAAGCCGGCGCCGATGCTGGCACGCGCGCCGATACACTACCCTGCTAATTTTAGTGTAGACGCTAGGCCGCAACCCGTCAACTTGCCCGCCACACAGCCGGCGCGGAATACGCACATCTTTATATGACGCCGCTGCACGAGGACAGCCCGGTGGCGACGCCTGAGAACGCCGATCTCCCGCTAGGCGCTTTTAGCAACGCAGCCTCGCCACCAATGACCGGCGTGTGATTCTCCCCCGAAACGAAACTTGCGCGCCCTTAGCCTCGTATCATATTGTGTACGGGCGGTTGACCCAGTGCGTTCCCCTCAAAGCGTATTTCGTGTGGGAGGATGGATGAGATTGACGAAAGTGTTTGTGCTCGCCGCAGCCGTAGCCCTATCCTGCGGCCCCGCTTTTTCTCAAGCGACCGCCGCCACCGCATCGGTCGACACGGCAGCCAAACCACTGTCCACCCGCATAGTCGCCTACCAGATCGAAGCCAAGCTCGACGCCAGCAAACACACCATAGCCGCCAGCGAGACTCTCACCTATAAGAATCTGACTGGGCAACCGCAGCAAACCTTTCCCTTCCACCTATACCTCAACGCTTTCCAGCCGCAATCCACTTTCATGACCGAAGTCCGTCGCTCCGGCACACGCGGCAATGGCCCGGACTCCGACTGGGACCCCAAACATTTCGGCTCGATCAGCGTGGACAAACTGGAAGTTGCAAACGCCGGCGACCTCACTAACAAAATGGAATTCATTCAGCCCGACGATCACAACACGGACGACCATACCGTCTTCCAAGTCACGCTGCCGAAAGCAATTGCCCCTGGCGCATCCGTCGAATTTCACATCGTCTTCCACGACGTGCTTCCCAGAGTTGTCGAGCGCACCGGCTACGCGCATGACTTCGATATGGTCGGTCAATGGTTCCCCAAAGTCGGCGTCTGGTGGAAAAACGCCTGGAACTGCCATCAGTTCCACGCCAACAGCGAATTTTTCGCCGACTTCGGCACCTTCGACGTAAAGGTCACCGTCCCGCAAAATGAAATCGTCGGCGCCGGCGGCGACCTGGTCTCCAGCGTAAATAACTCCGACGGCACAAAAACGCTCACCTATCATTCCCAAGACGTCCACGATTTTTCCTGGACCGCCAGTCCCAGCTTCAGTGTCGTCGAAGACTCCTGGACCGGCAGCCAGGGCCCGGTAAAAATTCATCTGCTGATGTCGCCCGGGCACATGGCCTCGGCGCAGCGATATATTGACGCGGAAAAAGGAACGCTCCGCCTCTTCGACCAATGGTATGGCCCCTATCCCTACGACCGCATCACGATGGTTGACCCTCCCCACGGAGGCGCCGACGCTGGCGGCATGGAATATCCGACGCTAATCACTCTGGGCACCGCCGTGCACATGCCTCGGGGCGTGCTCGCCCCGGAAATTGTCACCGAACATGAATTCGGACACCAATATTGGTACGGCATGGTCGCCACCAACGAATTCGAAGAAGCCTGGCTCGACGAAGGCATCAACAGTTACACCGAAGTGAAAGTGATGGACGCGCTGTATGGCAAGAATACTTCAGCGATTAACTTTCCGTTCGCGCAAATGAGTGAATCCGGTTTGCAGAAGATCAGCTACCTGGGCGACCCGGACACGGATCCCATCGCCCGCTTCGCCTGGCTATTTATCAACAGCAATTCCTATGGCGGTATCACCTACGGCAAGACCGCCACCGTCCTGCTCACACTGGAAAAAGTCATTGGCGAGGACACCTTGCGCCAGGCCTTGCACACCTATTTCATGCGTTACCGCTTCACGCATCCCACGGGTGAAGATTTTCTGGAAACCCTCGAGGAAGTTTCCGGCAAAAGTCTGCGCTGGTATTTCAACCAAGCAATCTACGGCACGCAAATCCTGGATTATTCGCTCACCGATGCGCACTCCGATCCGCTGAAGTGGTGGGAGACTTCGGCGCGCGGCGCAAAAGTCAGTGCAAAAGACGAAGTCTACCGCACCTACGTCGTCGTCGAGCGCAAGGGCGAGTTCGTTTTCCCGGTGGACGTGGATGTCAAATTCGACGACGGCTCTTCGGCCGTCGAACACTGGGACGGCCAGGATCGCTGGGTGCGCTACCAATACGATCGCAAGGCCAAGATTCAGTCCGCGCAAATTGACGCGCACAATCAGATCATCATGGATCGCGACCCCTTCAACAACAGTTTCACGGAAGATTCGGATCCGCGCGCGGCTCACAAACTCAGAACCCTCTGGGTCTTCGCCAGCGAATGGCTTTCGCAATTGCTGGCCTGGCTTACCTAACGCTTTCGAAGGAGCAATGCGAATGGCAGCAACGAATCGAGGCACATTTTTGTCGGGCGCGGGGCTGGTCTGGAAATGGCAGCGCCTGGTCTGGTGGGTTTTCTTCGTCTGCCTGATTTTTGGGTTTTTCTCGACGCAGGAAATGACGGAACGCGCGAGTTCGCTCCTCGATCACAACATGGCCGCGCAGCGTCTGGTAAAGGGTTTCGACGTCTCGGCGGTGGTCTTGCTGCAGCAGTTGCCCGATTCGCCCTTGGAAATTCACGGCCACAACATCGTTCATTTCTCGCTGCTGTTCGTGGTCTTCATGCTTTTTGCGACCGGCGGCATCCTCGCCGCCTACGTGCTCGACGAAAAACCCACCACCACGGCCTTCTTCGAAGCCGCCGGCCATCACTTCTGGCGGTTTTTCCGCCTGCTGATCTACCTGGCAATCGTACTGCTGCCTATCGCCGGGCTTGCCGCGGCCAGCAGCGTCATCCGCACACACATGGAAGAGCAATCCATTTCTCCCTACAGCGGCGATCATTTCCTCGAAGCTGCCGCTGTCGTGATTTTGCTGCTCTTAATCATCGTGCGACTGTGGTTTGACATGGCACAAGTCATTGCCGTAGCCGAAGACGAAAAGAAAATGCATCGCGCCCTTCGCCGCGCTTTCGGGTTGCTGCGCCGTAACTTTCTCTCGCTCTTTTGGCTCTACCTGCGCGTCAGCATCGTCGCTTGGGCACTGTTCGCGTTCGGCCTGTACTTATGGATGTTCCGCCTGAGCCCGCAATCGAACGTGGCGGCGTTTCTGCTGAGCCAACTAATGATTCTGATTTGGCTCGGCACGCGCCTCTGGCAAAGAGCCGGCGAATCCCTCTGGTATCGCAATTACCAGGCCAAGCAAGTCCCCGAACCAGCCTGGACTCCCCCGCCCGCTCCGATGTACATGCCAACCGCCGCAGAGCCGCAGCAGTAATCCTGCGGTTTCTGCTACAAGAACCTCGTCCCTTTTTTCTTCGGACTGGCAAAATCGCGATTTAGAACCTCTCCCACTCCCCACGCCGATTTGTACCCATTCGAGTAGTAAACTAACTCGCGCCACACGGAGGCAGCTTTTGCCGCAACCCCAGGCCGAATACACACAACGCCTCGCTGCTCGCGAACAAACCGTCGCCGCGAAAGACGCTCTGCACAAACAGATCGGAAATGCGAAGCTCGCGACGGTCATCATCGCAATCGCCCTCCTGTGGCTGTCATTGAAAGACGAAGTAATTTCCACATCCTGGCTCGCGCTTCCCGTCCTAATTTATGCAGCTCTGGCACTCGTGCACGAATCCGCTCTGCGCGCGCTATCCCACGCACGCACCGCCGTCGCTTTCTACCAACGCGGCCTGGCGCGCCTGGAAGACCGCTCGTCCGGTATCGGCGCATCCGGAGAACGCTTCCGCAATCCCAAACACGTCTACGCCGACGACCTCGACATCTTCGGGACGGGATGCCTTTTCGAATTGCTCTCCACCGCGCGTCTGCCGATGGGCGAAGAGCGCCTGGCGCAATGGCTCACCACCGCGTCCCCTGTGCCGCAAATCCACGAAAGGCAACATGGGGTCGTCGAGCTGCGTGACAAACTTGATTTGCGCGAACAGCTCGCGCTGCTGGGCGAAGACTTGAAAGTCCGCCTCGACCCGCGCTTGGTCGAAAACTGGGCGGAAGCGACGCCGCTGCTGCCCGCAGGCCCGTGGCGAATCGTCACCGCGCTTCTCGCAATTTCCGCCGCGGCCACCACAATATATTTATTGGCCACGCTAAGACTCTGGCCGCTGGCCATCGTGCTGCTGCTCGAAGTAATCGTCCTGCTGTGGCTGCGCGTGCGCGCCGAAAAACTGACCTCGGCTCTCGCATGCAACGCCGAGGGCCTGGGCCTGTTCGCGGACGTGCTGCAGCGACTCGAACGTGAGCCGTTCGCTTCGCCTCGGCTGCAAAGCTTCGCAACGGAACTAAAGTCGGGCCGCCACACAGCCTCGCAATCGGTACGCCAGCTCGCGAACATCGTCTATTGGATTGACGCGCGCGAAGATTTGCTCGGCCGCCTCCTGGAATTGCCCATGCTCTACACCGTGCAATGCGCCTTCGCGGCAGAAGCATGGCGCAAGCAGTACGGCCGCATACTGCGCGTCTGGGTGAACATTGCCGCGGAAATGGAAGCGCTGCTCTCGCTCGCCAGCTACTCTTACGAGCATCCGCAAGATCCCTTCCCGGATTTCGCGGAAGAAAGTCCCAACGCGCCCGCGATTTTCCTCGGTGTGGAGCTTGGCCATCCCTTGATTGCTACAGCCGAATGCGTGCGCAATGACTTCCGACTCGATGCGCGGACGCGCGTGCTCCTCGTCAGCGGCTCGAACATGTCCGGAAAAAGCACATACCTGCGCACGGCCGGAATCAATGCCGTGCTCGCGCTCGCCGGCGCGCCCATTCGTGGCAAATCTCTCCGCATGACGCCCATCCGGCTTGGCACCAGCATTCGCCGTGTGGATTCGCTGCAGGAGCATCGCTCGAGTTTTTACACCGAAATCCTGCGCATCCGTGATGTATTTGAATTAACCGAAGGCAATGCGCGCGTGTTGTTTTTGTTCGATGAACTGCTGGAAGGCACAAACTCGAACGACCGCCGGATTGGCTCCGATGGTCTGCTGCGCGCCCTACTCGAACGCGGCGCGCTCGGCATCGTCACCACCCACGATCTCGCGCTAACCGATATCGCGCAGGCATTGCCCCACGCCGTCCGCAATGCTCATTTCCAGGATTACGTCGAGGAAGGAAAAATGCGCTTCGATCACAAACTGCGCGAAGGAGTAGTAGCCAAAAGCAACGCCCTGGAACTGATGCGCCTAATTGGCCTGAAAGTATAGCGGCGGTCTTTAGACCCCCAGATTTTTCTCGCCCCTACGCCACTTACGCATTATCAATCTGCGCGCGCTGCAACCGATCCGAGTAATCGATATAAACCGTCTTCCACTCCGAATAAAAATCCAACGCCGCTTCGCCTGATTCGCGATGCCCATTCCCGGTGTTCTTGATCCCGCCAAACGGCAGATGTGTCTCCGCGCCAATTGTAGGCGCATTCACATAAACAATCCCCGTCTGCAAATCCCGTTGAGCTCGAAACGCATGATTCACATTCCGTGTATAGATCGCCGCCGAAAGCCCGTACTTCACTCCGTTGGCGATATCCAGAGCTTCATCGAAATCTTCAAACGGAATCACCGCCACCACCGGTCCGAAAATTTCTTCCTGCGCGATGCGCATCTTGGGGTCGCAATCGGTGAACACCGTCGGCTCGTGGAACCAGCCGCGTCCCCACGCTCCGCTTTCCAGCCGATTCCCGCCGGTCGCGAGCTTCGCCGTTTCGTCCTTGCCGATTTGCACGTATTTCATCACCGTATTCAGTTGCTGGTCGTTAATGCACGGTCCCATGTCCGTTGCAGGATCCAGGCCGTCGCCAACTTTCAGCGCCTTCACGCGCGCCACAAATTTCTCGACGAACTCGCCGTATACCTTTTTGTGCACCGCCACGCGGCTTGCCGCCGTGCAACGCTGTCCGCTCGTCCCGAACCCGCCCCACACCGCGCCGTCCACGGCCAGATCCAGATTCGCGTCGTCCATCACGATGATGATGTTCTTGCCGCCCATTTCCAGGTGGCATTTCTTGAAAGAAGGCGCGCAAGCCGTGCTGACGATTCGCCCAACTTCCGTGGAACCTGTGAAGCTCACGAGCCCCACATCCTTGTGATTGAGAAGGGGCGCGCCCGCCTCCGGACCATCCCCGAACACAACATTCATCACTCCGCGCGGCAGCCCGGCCTCGCTCAATACCTGCATCAAGTTGTAAGTAGAAAGCGGCGTATCTTCCGCCGGCTTGATCACCACCGTATTTCCCGTCACCAGCGCCGGCATCGCTTTCCACGACGGGATCGCCATCGGAAAATTCCACGGACAGATCAGCCCGGCCACTCCCACCGGCGTACGCACCGACATCGCGAATTTGTTCGGCAGCTCCGACGGCGTGGTTTGCCCAAATTGCCGCCTTCCCTCTCCGGCCATCAGGTAGGTCATATCAATCGCTTCCTGCACGTCGCCGCGCGTCTCGGCGAGCACCTTGCCCATCTCGCGCGTCATGTCGCGCGAATAATCTTCCTTGCGCTCGATCAGAATTTCCGCCGCGCGGTAGAGAATTTCAGCGCGCTTGGGCGCGGGCGTCAGCCGCCACTTCTCGTAAGCGCCCTTCGCAGCGTCAATCGCCAAGTTCACGTCCTCTTGCGTCGAAGCCGGGAACATTCCCACCAGCTCCCCCGTAATCGCAGGGTTGCGATTTTCGATGGCCTTGCCGCTGCGCGCCTCCACCCACTCACCATTGATGAAGTTCTTGAAAACCTTGGGCCTAGCTGGCGTCGCCATGCGTATTCCTCCCTAAGATCGATATCCCCGATGGCAATTTTTCGGTATAGGAATTTGATGCAACACAATTCCCGGAGACTCAGAGTAGCAAGCCCCGGCGCACCCAGTCAACGCGCAGCGGTCTTCGTGGTCTTGACGTTCTGCCGTTCTCGCAGCACGCTAGACCTGGTAATGCCAATCGCCTGATCGGCGTTTTGGCGTTACCAACAGTTCAGGGATCGCCGCGTCACGCCGGGCTGCGAACCGCGACACACTACAATCAGACGCCACTCGAGATTGGCTTTGGCGAGTCGCGGGGCGCAAGGAGCCAATCCCAACTCACTGCTCGCCAATCGCCAATCACCCTCCCTGCTGCTCGGCGTTAAATCCCATGCCCCCCGCACTTTGCCTCCTCTTCGCCCCCCAAACGCAACTTTCCCTTACCTAGCGTGTTTCACTATCCAGACGCCACCGAAGGGAACCGCGGGCGTCAGAAACAAGGCAGTTATAGACTGAAAGGCTTTACGGGCTCAGAAGGGGCCCAAAAATGAAACATCTTGTCAAATATCTCATGGTTTTTGCGGTACTTGGAAGTGCCCTAGCCCTGGCACCGAACGCTAGCGCCCAACGCGTCGTAGTGGGCGTAGGCGTCGGCCCAGGGTACGTCGGTCCGGCCCCCGCTTGCGCCTACGGCTACTATGGATACTACCCATACGCCTGCGCGCCTTACGGTTACTACGGTCCTAGCTGGTTCTCGGGCGGCATCTTCATAGGTGCTGGCCCGTGGTTCCACGGCGGCTTTGGCGGACGTGGTTTCGGGCGCGGCTTCGACGGTCGCGGATTTACCGGTCGCGGTCCTGGTTTCGCAGGACGCGGTGGAGTTGGCGGATTCCGCGGTGGCGCGTCGCACGTAGCAGTCGGCGGTGGCTTCCGCGGTAGCGCGGCGCGCGGCGGCGGCGGCTTCCACGGTGGCGGCAGCCATGGTGGCGGCAGCCATGGCGGCGGTAGCCATGGTGGCGGACACCGGTAATCCGCAGTCGCAACGGCAACGCTCGAACAGCACGAAGCACGACACAACGCCCATCCTTCCCAAAGATCATCCAGGGAAGGATGGGCGTTTTTGCGTTGCGTACTTCGAACCCCCTCTTTGGCTTGGTAGCTGCGGCTCTCCCCTGCTCGCGGCCTTCCGTAGATCGCATTTCGTAGGAGTGTTACGCTGGGCCTCACGCGTACTACGCCGTCGAACGTTGAGATCGTTGCCTTGGTTTCGCCGGGAAAATCTTCTGGACCGCATCACCGTCGCGGAAGATGATTTCCAAAGCAGCAAGAATGAGCGATTGCCCAGGAAACGGCGGACGCAATTCACTCCGTTGGCGCAAATTTGGCGGCGCGCCTGGCCCAAATCCGTCTGGAATGCACGCCCCGTTTCTCGCCACGGTCTTACCGCCTGCCTCCCGTTTTTGCGTCGGCTCGGTCGCACTGTCATTTCGCGGCGGAGGAATCGCCCTCGAGGGCGGCGCGGGGCCAGCCGCTAGTCCAATCGATTGTTGAAATTTGAAGGAAGGGGTGGCCGGTTTTGCCGTCGTAGGCGTGGAAAACGATGATATCGCCGCTGGGTTGCTGCAGGATTGATTCGCCACCTGGGCCGAACCAGCGGGCGTTGCCTGTTAACAGAGCCGTGCCGCCGCCGTGCAGCATGGGTTTTCCGTCGGCGTCCACGTAGGGGTCCGTTACGTCGTGCGAGCGGCCTACCATGGTGCGGTAATTGCTTTTTACGCCGCGGCAGCAAAGGTCGAAGGAAACGAAAAGATAGTAATAATCACCGTGGTGCACGATGAAGGGAGCTTCGATCGCTTGCCAATCCGCGGGCAATCCTGGCGGCGCGGGTGCGGGGTTTTCGGGCCGTTCGCGGCTGGCTAGTGAGTAGAGCTTTCCGTCTTTCGGTGACAGTTTTCCCGAGGCGGAATCCAGGCAGCGCATTTTGATTCCGCTCCAGAAACTGCCGAAGCTGAGCCAAGGGGTGCCGGCGGAATCGAATACGATGTTTGGATCAATCGCGTTGAAATCGTCGCTGGCCAGGGATTTCAGGACCAGACCTTCGTCCACCCAACGATAATCAGGACTGGATTGGTCTAGCGTCTTGTTGGTTACCAGAGCGATGCCGGAAGTATTTTTTCCGAAGGCTGAATATGCGTAGTACACGTGGTATTTTCCGTTGAAGTAGGAAATATCGGGTGCCCAGAGGTCTTTCGTTTCCGGGCTTTCTTTCTGGATCCAGTCGGGGATGGCGGCGAAGACGGCGCCACAGCGTTTCCAATGTTCCAGATCGTTTGAGCAGCGCATGGGAAGTTGCGCGTGTGGGCCCTTCTCGGTGGCTGTGCCGAACAGATACCAGGTGCCGTTTTGGGAGATGATGGAGGGGTCGTGGACGCCTTCGATGTCTCCGTCCAGATGATAAATGCGCGGCGGGGGCGCCGTTTGCGCCGTAGCCAGCGCGCCAGAAAAAAGCATCGCGCCCACCGCCAGAAATTTCGTACCACCAGTCCAGTTCTTCATGATTTCGGCGCACCTCTGCGCCTTGCGCATCTTCGTCGAGTCGACTTGCATCACCTCCAACTCGCTTTCCCTGCTTTCTGGAGTGCTATCCGGAGTCGGCCTGAAGGCGAGAAGCACGACAAAAACTAGAGATTGATTGGGGAGGTGATAAGCGTTGCAAAATTCATGACGAGTGATGAGTGACGGGTGGAACAGACCTGCGCGCAAGGGTGCGCGAGGCCTGCGAGAAGGGCGCGATCGTGAGTACCATCTCATAATCTAGTTCCCATTGAAAATAACACGATGCAGGTGCGGAAACAGCTGTAGGTGTGGACAGAAGCGTTAGAAGCAGGATGAAGGCGTGTGTGCTGCAGCGTCAACCGCTTGTGGCGATGAGTTGCGGTGGTTGCTTGTTACGGACGAGGTGACGCGAATAGTTGGGGCGCGGCGATAAAAGCACGTATTCTGGGCGGAGAGCGGCTCAAGCTCAAGCTGGTGTGCAACGGTCGCGACGAGGTCGACGGGTGGCTCGCGCTCAGCCTCTAACAGATGAATGCGAAAGTTGAATCGAGGACCAAGGAGCACGAGTCATGAGCAAACTTTGGGAGAAGATTTCCACGCTGGGGCAGAACGCGTCGCCCGAACAGACCGAATCGAAGGAAACCGTTGCGCTGCCTGGCGACAAAGTGATGCACCGCGCGTCGGGCACGCATGGCGTGGTGACGGCCGTGGAAACCATTGGGGATGTGCTCACCCTCACCGTCGAATGTGCCCACGGGCGAATGCTGCGCGGGCTGGATCGCAAGGAATTCGCGTTTGAGGGTGAGGCGGCTTACGTGGCGCCGCCTGTGCAGACCGTTGTCGCGGCGCCGGTTGGGCAGGCGGCAGAACCGATGCCGAAAATTGAAGGGGAGATTTCCTCCGAGTCCATTTTGGAAAAGCTTAGTTGAGGTAGTTGTGCCGTGACATTATTGGATTGGCGTGCGTAGCATCACAGAAGGTGCCAGCAGCGGCGCGCACTAGGGACGATGAAACACAGTTTCCTGATTCACTCTTTGAGTCACACCATCTTGTTGGTCGATATCACGGAAATTGGTTTGCCCGCAGAAGTTTACCCGCCCAACGGCAGACCCCAACTTGTGAATTCCCTTCGCTTTCAGACGTGGCACGCAGGCGAGAAATATCTTCTCGGTTTAGGGGCGTCTCAACGATCACTTTCCGCCGCAACTGAAAGCCTCAAGAAGGAGGGAGTCGCGATACCAACCATTGCAGACAGATAGTCCACGATCTTGAAGGGAAAACAACCTTGGGAACGAGTGCGAACAGACGCAGGAATTGGTCTCTCTCACACAGAAAGAGCACAGGCAGGATTGTGCCTATGCAACCCCACTAAAGCATCCAGCCGCCGGTTACGTTGATTACTTGGCCTGTGATGTAGTCGGCGGTGTCGGAGGCGAAGAATTTGACTGCGGCGGTGACGTCCTCAGAGCTGGGGGGACGGCCCATGGGGGAGCGGGCGTCGCGGATGCGGCGGGCTTCATCGGCGGTGAGTTCGCGTTCGTCTATGTTGGAGGGGTTTATTACGTTGACTGTTATGCCGCTCTTGGCTTCTTCGATTGCCAGGGAGCGGGAGAAGGAAACGACGGCGGCTTTAGCGGCGGCGTAGGCTGAGATTGTGCCTTGGCCGAAGGCTCGTTCAGCGCCTACCGCGCCTAGATTGATGATGCGGCCCCAGTGCTGGCGGCGCATGGCGGGGAGGGCGGCTTTGCTGGCGTGGAAGACGCTGTAAAGATTGGAGGCGATTACTTTTTGCCATTCCTCGGCGGAGGTGTCGGCTACCAGCTTCCAGTTAAATTCGCCTACGTTGTTGACCAGAATGTCCAGGCGGCCGAAGCGTTCCAGAACTGCGTCCATCAGGAATTGAACTTTTTCCGGGTTGGTGGCGTCGGCTTCGACCGCGAAACATTCGGCGCCCTGTGCTTGTAACGTTCGCAACGTGGTTTGGGCCGCGGTTTTATTCGCGCGGTAGGAGATGGCGATGCGGACGCCTTCCTGGGCTAGTCCTTGGGCGATGCCTTTGCCGATGCCTCGGCTGCCGCCGGTGATCAGAGCGGTGCGATTGCGTAAGGGCACTGTGACTCCTGGGTTTTAGTGCGGTAAGTATAATGAATTTTTTGAGAGGTCGCAGAGAAAACCAACGGCAAAGATGCCCGTCCCGCTTCGCGGGACGGCCGCTACAAATTCAAAATCGAAAGCGACGAGGTTAGCCCATGCGGGCTACTACGACTGTTATGTCGTCGGCTTGTTCGGCTGTGCCGGCCCATTGTTCTGCTGCGGCGATTAGGTTTTCGGCGATTGGCTGGGGATGGAGACTGCGTTGGCGGAGGACTTCGTCGCGCAGGCGCGTGACTCCGAATTCTTCCCCGTAGACGTTTTCTGGTTCGGTTAGGCCGTCGCTGAAGGCTACGAAGAGGCTGCCGGGTTCAACTTTTATTGTGCCTTGGGTGAATTGGCAGTCTTCGATCAGGCCTACTACTGTGCCGCCTTCGCTTAATTCCTGCACGTTTGTACCGTTTACAAAAAATGGGGCGAGGTGGCCTGCGTTGGTGTAGGTGAGGGTGCGGGCTCCTACGTCGTAGACGGCGTAGAAGAACGTGGCGTAGCGATCGTCTGACGTGTTGCGGAACAGATGGCGGTTCAAGCGGGCTACTAGCTCGGCTGTGCCATTCACGCCGTCGAAACCGGCGTGGCTGCGGAGGGTGGCTTG
>DATNLN010000058.1:0-5391 GCA_035602855.1 Candidatus Acidiferrales bacterium | reverse complement strand
TTGTAGATTCCGAAGAAGGGCCGAGGGGTGGCCCAGAATTCGGGCGAAAGTTTTCTGACTTCCGGTAATTTCGACTCGAAGCTGTCTTCGTAAAGAGCCAGAATGTCTTCGGTGGTGCCGAGGTCCGCGGGCATCACATCGTCTTCCATCTCGAATTTGCCGGTGAGGAAGCCATCGAGGAACCAGACATCGGACGAAGCGATGTGCCAGGCGAGTTCGAAGGCGCTGCGCGAATCCGGGTGCGGGCGGTAACTTTCTTTGGCGATAGGGATGCCTTTCAGGACGCGGCGGGTGGTGAGGTATTCCTTCTGGACCTGCGGCAGAAGAGTTTCCACGAGAAATTTGGCTTGTTCGGGTGTCACGATCGTCCTCTTTCTGGTGCGATTCCTTCGTGCTTTAAAAAGCCTTCAAAATTCTGAGGGTCACTTACATTATGCCAGTAAACGGGCTGACCGCGCGAGAGGCGCGTGGCGCCAGGTAGCTGACGTCTTGACTGCAGGGGGAGCCGAAGCCACGGCCTACAAAGACCGTCGCGCTGCCGCACTGATTTATTGGGCGGGCTTCCAGCGCAGGATTGGTTTGCGGGCAGCGGCTACTTCGTCGAGGCGACCGACGCGCGTCGAGTGGGGAGCAGTCTTCACCAGGTCGGGGGTGGCGTCGGCTTCAGCGGCGATGGAGCGCATCGCGTCAATGAACAGGTCGCATTCCTGCTTCGACTCGGATTCGGTGGGCTCGATCATCATGGCGCCCGGAACGATGAGCGGGAAGGCCGTGGTGTAGGGGTGGAAGCCGTAATCGATGAGGCGCTTGGCGATGTCCATGGTGTTTACGCCTTTCACCTTTTGGCGCGCGTCGCTAAAGACGACTTCGTGCATCGAGGGGAGATTGTACGGGAGATCGAAATAGGGCTCGAGATTCTTGCGAATGTAATTGGCGTTGAGCACGGCATCTTCGGTGGCTTGGCGAATTCCGGGGCCGTAGGCGAGTGTGTAAGCCAGGGCGCGGAGGAGCACGCCGAAATTACCGGCGAAAGCGCGCACGCGTCCCACGGACTTCGGGCGATTGTGATCTAAGGCGTACGTACCGTCCGGTTTCTGAACGACCACGGGAACCGGCAGGAACGGTTCGAGGGTTTTTTTGGCTAGCACAGGGCCGGCGCCGGGGCCTCCACCACCATGCGGCGTGGAAAAGGTTTTGTGCAGGTTCAGGTGCATCACGTCCACGCCGAAATCGCCGGGGCGCGTGACGCCGGCGAGCGCGTTCATATTGGCGCCGTCCATGTAGAGGAGCGCGCCGCGTTCGTGGAGGATGGCGGCAATTTCTGCGATGCGTTCCTCGAAGACGCCGAGAGTGCTGGGGTTGGTCAGCATCAGCGCGGCGACGTCGTCGCTGACAAATTCGCGCAGGTGATCGGTGTCAATCTGGCCGCGGCTGTTGGATTTGATGTTTTGCACTTCGTATCCGGCGATGACGACCGAGGCCGGATTGGTGCCGTGCGCGGAATCGGGGATCAGGACTTTGTGGCGCGGATTGCCCTGGCGTTCCAGGTACGCGCGAATCATCAGCAGGCCGGTGAGTTCGCCTTGGGCGCCGGCGGCGGGTTGTAGCGTGGCGGCGTCCATGCCAGTGATGGAGAGCAGGCATTTTTGCAAATCGTGCAGGATGCGCAGGCAGCCTTGCGAGACTTCAGCCGGTTGCTCGGGATGTTCGGAGGCCAGACCATCGAGGCGCGCGACGAATTCGTTGACGCGTGGATTGTATTTCATGGTGCAGGAGCCGAGCGGATACATGCCGAGGTCAATGGCGTAATTCCAGGTGGAAAGGCGCGTGAAATGGCGGATGACTTCGATTTCGCTGACTTCGGGGAAGCCTTCGATCGCAGCGCGCGTGAATTCTGAGCCGAGTGCGTTTGCGGGATCAACAGCCGGGACGTCGAGCGGCGGCAGTTCCATGCCGCGTTTGCCCGGGGCAGATTGTTCGAAAATCAGCCCTTCGTTCTGGCTGACCTGGGCGCGAGCTTTGCCTACGTTCTTGACGGGCGCTTCGAGATCGGTGAGCTTCGGGTTCAATTTCTTATTACTCCTCGGTGCTGCTGAGAAAACAGGCTGGCGGCCTGAAGACTGCCGCTGCCAAACCTTGTTTCGCGCAGAGCGCGTGCATTCGTTTAGACCGGCCTTTCCAAGATGCGGCGCACGGCGGCGGCGAAGCGTTCGATTTCGGCGCGCGGCGTGGTTTCGGTGACGCAGACGACGGCTCGCTTGGTGAGTTCGGGATACTGGGTGCCCAGCGCGAACGGGCCGATGATTTTTTCTCGCAGCAGTTCGGCATTGATCATTTTTACCGAACGCGGAAATTCCAGCGAGAACTCGTTGAACGTGGGGCCGGTGAACACGCGACGGACGCCGGGGATTTTTTCCAGTTCGGCCTGGGCGAAGCGAGCTTTCGCGAGATTTTGCAGCGCCTGCTCGCGCAAGCCCTCTTTTCCGATGAGGCACAGATGAATGGTGGCGGCCAGAGCGTAGAGAGCTTCGTTGGTGCAAATGTTGGAGGTGGCCTTCTCGCGCCGAATGTGTTGTTCGCGCGTGGCGAGGGTGAGCACGAAACCACGATTGCCCGCAGCGTCGTTAGTTTGTCCGGCGAGGCGGCCGGGCATCTGGCGGACGAATTTTTCGCGTGTGGCGATCACGCCGACGTACGGGCCGCCGTAGCTGGGTGGAATGCCGAAGGCTTGGCCTTCCATGGCGACGATGTCCGCTTCAGTGGGCGGGCGAACGACGCCGAGCGAAACGGCTTCGGTGATAGCGGTAACCAGCAGCGCGCCAGAAGCGTGCGCGACTTCGGCCAGCGCGGGAATTTCTTCCAGGACGCCGAAAAAGTTTGGAGATTGCGCCACCACGGCTGCCGTGCGCGCCAGCACTTCCGGCTTCAGCGCGTCGCGATCAAGTTGGCCAGACGCGGTGTAGCCGATTTCTTCGATTTCGAGGCCGAGATTTTTTGCGTAGGTGTTGAGAACTTGGCGATATTCCGGGTGCACAGAGCGCGCGACAAGAACGTGACGGCGACTGGTCAGGCGTTCGGCCATGAGCACGGCTTCGGTAAGCGCGGTTGAGCCGTCATACATCGAAGCGTTGGCAACTTCCTGGCCGGTGATCTGGCACATTAAAGTTTGAAATTCGAAAATAGCGGTGAGTGTGCCTTGCGCGAATTCGGCCTGATACGGCGTGTAGGAAGTGAGAAATTCGCCACGTTGGATCAGCGCGTCGGCCGCGACGGAGCGCAGGTGCTGGTACACGCCGGCGCCGAGAAAAGAAATGTAGCCGCGCGCATTCTCCGCGGCACGGGCTTGAAAATATTGAATGATCTCGGATTCCGAAAGCGGGCCGGGCAGATCGAGCGGCGCGCGCAGCCGGAATTTTTCCGGAATGGATGTGAAAAGCTCTTCGACGGAGCGCGTTCCGATGACGGCCAGCATTTCCTGGCGCTCGGAGGGGCTTTTGGGCAAATAGCGCATCAGGCGGAGTGTTCCTTGGCTTGTTCGGCGATGTAGGCTTGGTAAGCGGCGGCGTCCATCAGGCCAGCCACTTCTTTCGGATCCGCGAGTTTCAGCTTGATGAGCCAGGCGGTGTTGTGCGGGTCCGTATTTATTTTTTCCGGCGTGTCGGTGAGCAGAGGATTGGTCTCGGTGACTTCGCCAGAAACGGGGCTATAAATTTCGCTGACGGCTTTTACCGATTCCACGCTGCCGAAGGATTTGCCGGGAGCCAGCTTGGCGCCGACTTTAGGCACGTCAACAAAAACGACGTCGCCCAATTCCTGCTGCGCGTAGTCAGTGATGCCGATGGTGGCGACCTCACCTTGGACTTTGATCCATTCGTGATCTTTCGTGTAGCGATAGTCGGCTGGATACATTTTGCCCCTTTCGATTCGATGCTCGTAAGTTATTGCGCACGCTTGTAAAACGGTAGAGCGACGATACGCGCTGGAGCCGCCTGACCGCGAATGCTGATTTCGATTTCTGTGCCGGCCGCGCTGTTCGTCGGCGGAACGTAAGCCATGCCAATATTTTTCTTCAGGAACGGTGAGGGGCAGCCGCTGGTCACTTTGCCAGCTTCCTGGCCTGCGATCATCACCGGGTAGCCATCGCGGCCGATGCGTTTGTCGACCATTTCGAATCCTATTAATTTTCGCGGCAGGCCGGTTTGCTTTTGTTGTGCGAGCGCGTCGCTACCGAGAAAGGGGGCCTTCTCCATTTTGCAAATCCAGGCCAGGCCGGCTTCCCAGGGCGTGGTGGCGTCGTTAATTTCATGACCGTAGAGGCACATGCCTGCTTCCAAGCGGAGAGTGTTGCGCGCGCCCAGGCCGCAGGGAATCATTGCGGCGGATTCTCCGGCTTGCATCAGATCGGTCCAGAGTTTCTCGGCGTATGGGGGAGCGAAATAAATTTCAAAGCCATCTTCGCCGGTGTAGCCGGTGCGGGCGATCAGACAATCCACGCCGCTGACTTTTCCGAACGTAAAATGATAGTAGCGGATGGCGTCAAGTGGCGCGGCTGTGAGCTTTTGCAGGATTGCAGCGGCGCGTGGCCCTTGAATCGCGAGTTGCGAATAGCGCGGCCCGGCGTTTTCCACCTCGGCGTCGAACTTGTTGTTGGCGACGACGTGCTGAAAATCGTCATCCTGATTTCCGGCGTTGACGCAGAGCAGATAGTGCGCGTCCGAGATTTTGTGCACCAGCAGGTCATCGACGAACGTGCCGCGAGAGGTCATGAGGCCGGAATAGTGGGCCTGGCCGGCGTTCAATTTCGCGGCGTTGTTGCAGCTGACCCATTGCACGAGCTTTAGCGCGTCGGGACCGCGGATTTCCAGTTCGCCCATGTGGCTCACGTCGAACAGGCCGGCGCGCGTGCGCACAGCCTGATGCTCGGCGATGATTCCAGAGTACTCTAGCGGCATGTCCCAGCCGCCGAAGTTGACCATCTTGGCGCCCAGCCGACGATGGACGGAATTCAGAGCGGTCTTGCGCAATTCCACGGTTGCCGATGTGTTCACAGAAGGCTTCTCATTAGCGCGGCGAAATATCGAACGTAGCATGCGAGTTTTGGAGTGTCAAGGAAGGCGACCGCTGGTCATTTTCGCCGCGCCGGAGCCGGAACGCATGGCGGCGTCGCGCCTTTGCGTCGCAGGGAATCGCCCAGTGCAAGGCGCTTGTGGCTGCGTCGCGCATGTCCTACTATGAGCTAAGCGAAACAGGCGCGTATTCGACCCTAGAGGCGGCGACGGTGCTTACACTTTGTTCGCAATGTGACAAACCGGAATCGCAGTGCACATGCGAGAAGTTCTGCTGTTTCTGCCAATCGCAATACAATATCCGGCTGGCGGTGGATGGAATGTA
>DATNLN010000032.1:0-5485 GCA_035602855.1 Candidatus Acidiferrales bacterium | reverse complement strand
CAATCTACCCAATAAAGTGACGCACAGCGACGATACCATCGCGGTAGACGGCAAGAGCATCAAGGTATTTCGCGTGAAGGATCCCGCCGAACTGGACTGGTCTTCGGTGGGCGCGACCATCGTCGTCGAATCCACCGGCTTATTCACCGATGGCCCGAGCGCCCGCAAACATATTCGCGGCACCGTGAAAAAAGTGATTATCTCCGCTCCCGCCACCGATCCCGATACCACGCTGGTTCTCGGTGTCAACGACAGGACCTACGACCCGGCCAAGCATCACGTCATTTCCAACGCTTCCTGCACCACGAATTGCCTCGCGCCTGTCGCGAAGGTGCTCTCGGATACATTCGGCATCAACGCCGGCACCATGACCACCATCCACTCCTACACCAATGACCAGAAACTTCTCGACCTGCCGCACAAGGATCTGCGCCGCGCGCGCGCCGCTGCGCTTTCCATGATTCCCACTTCCACCGGGGCGGCCAAGGCCCTGCAACTGGTGATCCCCGAACTGAAAGGCAAGCTCGACGGTTACGCCATGCGGGTTCCCACGCCGAACGTCAGCGTGGTGGACCTCACGGTATTCACTGAAAAGCCCGCGACCGTACAGACCGTGAACGCCGCGCTGAAAGCCGCCGCGGAAGGGCCCATGAAAGGCATCCTGCAATACTCGGACGAGGATCTGGTTTCCGTTGATTTTCGCGGCAACCCGCATTCTTCGATTCTGGATGCGGGCTACACGCGCGTCGTCGGCAATAACTGCGTGCAAATTCTGGCTTGGTACGACAACGAGTGGGGTTACTCCTCGCGCTGCCGCGACCTGATCAAATTCCTGGCGAAGTAGCGGGCCGAAGGATTCCTAAAGTGCCAGCATGTGGCCTAATAATAATGGTGTGGCCGGCGTCCAGCCGGCCCGCCTGGATCACATTCGGAGAAATGCCTGCGATGAGCGAATGGGCGGCGCTATGAACAAACTTTCCATCCGCGACCTGCCGTTGAAAGGCCAGCGCGTTTTTATTCGCGTCGACTTCAATGTTCCCACTTCCGACGGAAAAGTGGGCGACGACACACGCATTCGCGAGACGTTGCCGACATTGCTTCTGGCCGCAGACCGCGGCGCGCGCCTGGTCCTGGCATCGCATCTGGGCCGGCCCAAGGGCAAAGTGGACCCGAAATATTCCCTCGCTCCGGTCGCCGCCCGGCTGCAGGAATTGCTTCGCGGCAAACCCGTAGCCTTCGCGTCAGACAGCATCGGGCCCGAAGCGGAAGCGAAGAGCAAAGCCCTGCGCGATGGGGAAGTGCTGCTGCTCGAAAATCTCCGCTACCACCCCGAAGAGGAAGGCAACGACCCGGAATTCTCGCGCAAGCTCGCCGCGCTCTGCGACGGCCTGTTCGTCTGCGACGCGTTCGGCTCCGCGCATCGCGCCCACGCATCCGTCGTGGGCATTACCAAATTCGTACGCCAGTGCGCCGCCGGCCTGCTGATGGAAAAAGAGCTGGCCTATCTCGGCAAAGCCATTTCGCATCCCGATCGCCCATTCGTTTCGGTCCTGGGCGGGGCGAAAGTCTCCGACAAAATCGAAGTGGTACAAAATCTGATGAAGTTGGCCGACGCAATGCTCATCGGCGGCGCTATGGCATACACCTTCTTGAAATCCCGCGGCCTGCCGACAGGGAAGTCGCTCGTCGAAAATGACAAGCTCGACCTCGCGCGCGATCTTCTCGCCGAAGCCGAGCGCCGCAAGTTCCGCCTGCTCCTGCCCGTGGATCACGTCCTCGCCGAAGCCATTGATTCCACAGCGACGCGCATCACGGACATCGCGCAAACGCCCGAAGGTTGGATGGGTTTGGACATTGGCCCAAAGACGATCGAATTATTCAACCGGGAGATTTCCAGCGCTCGTACCGTCGTCTGGAACGGTCCTCTGGGCATGTTCGAAAAGCCCGCCTTCGCGCAAGGCACGCTGGCCATCGCCCGCGCCGTTGCAGCCGCCTCCAGCAAGGGCGCTACATCCATCGTAGGCGGCGGCGACTCCGTCGCCGCCATCGAACAATCCGGCCTCGCATCGCAGATTTCGCACATCTCAACCGGTGGAGGCGCTTCTCTTGAATTTCTCGCCGGCGAAAAGCTTCCCGGCGTCGAAGCGCTCAGCAACAAGCCATGAAGCGCATAATCGCACGAGGCGAAACGCGAACCGTCAGGAGAATCCCTTGCGCCGTCCAGTAATCGCCGGAAATTGGAAGATGTATAAGACGCAGGAGGAAACTCGCGCGTTCTTTGAAGCGTTCAAACCGCTGATTGCCGCGACTCCCGAATGCGACATCATCGTCGCACCGCCCTTCACTTCACTTGCCGTCGCTTCTGCCGCAGCGCACGGCAGCCCAATCACCATCGCCGCGCAGAACGCCCACTGGGAGCGCGAAGGCGCCTTCACCGGCGAAATTTCGATGCGCATGATTCACGACGCCGGAGGCAAAGCCGTGCTGATCGGCCATTCTGAGCGCCGCCAATTTTTCGGCGAGACCGACGAATCCGTGAACCGCAAAGTGAAAGCCGCACTCGCGGCCAAGCTCACTCCCATCGTTTGCGTCGGCGAAAGCCTCGCCGAGCGCGAATCGCGCCTCACCCACTCCATCCTAAAACGCCAATTTGAAGGCGGCCTGGACGCGTTGACCGAGCACGAATTCTCGCGTATTCTCCTAGCGTACGAGCCGGTTTGGGCGATCGGCACCGGCAAGACCGCCACCCCCGAAATGGCCGCGGACGCACACCGTTACCTCCGGGAGCTTGCCGCCTCGGTTTTTTCGCCTGCGCAGGCTTCTGGGATTCGCATCCTCTACGGCGGCAGCGTCAAACCCGACAATATTAAGGGTCTGATGGCGCAAGTGGAAATTGATGGCGCGCTGGTGGGCGGAGCGAGCCTGGACGCGAAATCGTTTGCGGCCATCGTAAATTTCTGAACTGAAATTTTAGAATTTTAAACGCGCGGGTACGCTGCGAAATTGCGCGCCGTGCACAGGGAGTCAGCAATGCCGTCGTGGGCAAAATGGGGTTTAGCGCTGCTGGTAGCCGTTGGACTGATCGCCGTCGGCTGGCGCGTATCATTCGTCCTGGTGACGCTGCACGTGCTGGTGTGCTTCGTACTGATCATCGTCATCATGCTGCAGAGCGGATCTGCCGCTGACCTCGCCGGAGCTTTCGGTGGCGCAGGCAGCCAGACGGCTTTCGGTCCGCGCGGCGCGGCCACGTTTCTTTCGCACGCCACCACCTGGTGCGCCATCGTATTCATGATGACGTCGCTCACGCTATCCGTGAGGCGCGCCCCCAGCGACGTGTCCACCAGCAGCGGCTCGGTCTTGGAGCAGACGCAAAAGTCCGGCACGACTCCCGCGAAGCCAGCTCAGACTCCGCCCATTCAGATTCCGATCCAGCCGGCACAACAGCCTGCTCCGGCTCAGCAGCAACCGACGCCGAGCCAGCAACCCCCGCAGAACCCCGCTCCTAAGAAATAGCGGCTTCTGCTATACTTCGTTTCGTCCTCGTCAGAATGCGGTCGTGGCGGAATTGGCAGACGCACCAGCTTGAGGGGCTGGCGGTAGCAATACCGTGGTGGTTCGAATCCACTCGACCGCACCAAACTCCGGGCCCGCCGGTTGCCGCGCCGGGCGATGCTCTTACCTCTTCGCTCGATTTCTTCTCTCGCACAGTTTCTGCATTGCGCAATGCACAATCGGTCTCCGGCTGAGTTTTTCAGTTGTTTGGCATTTGCGCTTGATGTACGCATTATAAAAGGGCGCGCTCAGCGAAAACTTGCATCCATGTTCCGGCCACGCGATTTACCGCCCCGCGCTCGCCCGAATTACGCTAGTTCGATCGCAACCCAGTAACAACATCCCACCAGCATGGCAATCAGGAACACAGTTGCGACTGTTAGTCCGCGGAGATCTCGCTTGGTAACTTCCGATAAACGCTTAACGGACGCTGAGCCACACCCTACAATCCTCCTTGATATTCATCCCGCGTTGTATATGATGTGCTGTTTTGATTTTGCAATCGGCCCTGCGGTCCTATCGAAACGCTTTTTTGCCAGCGCTGTAAGGAGAGCAAGAGCGATGCGGATCAGGAAGCGCAATGGTGGTTCTGCGGCAACCCCGGCCCTGCTGTCGTTAATCCTGGTAGTGCTCGTGGGAGTCACGGTTTATGTTTTCGCGTCGAATTTGCCCTGGGCCGTCCGGCCGGCTCCTATCACCTCGGTCGGCGCGGAGATTGATCATCAATATGATCTGACTCTGGCTGTCACCGCGACGGTTTTCATCCTCTCGCAATTGGGCCTCGCCTTCGCCGTCTTCAAGTTTCGCGACCACGGCCAGAAAGCGCACTTCACCCGCGGCAGCAACACACTCGAAGCCATCTGGACCACCGCCACCATCGTCCTTTTCCTCGGCCTCGGACTGATGGGCCACAAAGCCTGGGCGGAAGTCCGCTTTACGCCGGCGTCTCCCGATGCGATTCAAGTGGAAGTCACCGGCAACCAGTTCGTCTTCAATTTCCGCTATCCCGGCCCCGATGGAAAATTCGGCAAGCTCGATCCCAAACAGATCAGCGCTTCCACCGGAAATCCGCTGGGTATTGACGCCAATGATCCTGCCGGGAAGGACGACATCGTAGTCCCGACGCTCACCGTTCCGGTCAATCACGAAGTGAATCTGCTGATCCGCTCGCAAGACGTAATACACAATTTCTATGTCCGCGAGCTGCGCATTCAGCAGGACGCTATGCCCGGCATGGTCGTGCCACTCCACTTCACTGCGAATACGATTGGGCAATACGAAGTCGTGTGCACCCAACTCTGCGGCCTGGGCCACTCGCGCATGCACAGCTATCTAAACGTAGTCTCCGACGCGGACTATGAAACATTCCTCAAGCAGCAGGCGGCGGGCCAGTGATCCGCTCCATCATGACCCAATCCGGGATTCGTTCTAGGAAACACTCCGTAAGCCGGACCCAATTTCCAGGAGGCCACGCATGAGTTCGCACGCACACGCCGGTGGATCGACTGTGCACGCCCCAATGGCGGAGCCCAGCGGTTTCATCCGGAAATATATTTTCAGCGTGGACCACAAAGTTATCGGCATCCAGTATTTTCTGCTGGCGCTGACGGCCGTGGTCATCGGCATCGTGCTCTCGCTGCTAATGCGCTTCCACCTGGTATGGCCCAATGCGACTTTGCCGTTCGTCAGCGGCGGGCAAATGTCGCAAGAGCAATACCTCGCGCTGGTCACCATGCACGGCACCATCATGGTCTTTTTCGTTCTCACCACAGCGCCCCAGGGCGGCTTCGGCAATTATTTTCTGCCCATTCAAATCGGCGCGCCGGATATGGCTTTCCCGCGCTTGAACATGCTTTCCTTCTGGGTCACGTTTCTGGCCTTTGTTTGCATCCTCGCTGCGTTCGTCGTTCCCGGCGGCGCGCCCATCAGCGGC
>DATNLN010000025.1:0-20154 GCA_035602855.1 Candidatus Acidiferrales bacterium | reverse complement strand
GCCAAAGTGTGCCGAAAAACGTGCTCAGCAATTTTCTTCACAGCGCTATTTTAATCCCAAAGCATCCGCGTTTAACGCATTTGGCGGCCGCCGCCCTTCCCATAACGCCACCACATTCTCCGCCGCCATCACCGCCATCTTGGTGCGCGTATCGAGCGACGCGCTCGCAATATGCGGCGCCAAAATCACATCGCGCCGTGGCAAAAGCGCCGGATGCACCAGCGGCTCGTGCTCATAAACGTCCAGCGCCGCCCCCGCGATTTTCTTATTCTCCAGCGCCTCCGCCAAAGCCTCCTCGTCCACCACCGGTCCCCGCGAAGTATTCACCAGATACGCCGTGCGTTTCATTTTTCCGAGGTTCTCGCGCGAAATCAGGTGTCGCGTGTCCGGCAGCAGCGGCACATGCAGACTGATAAAATCCGATTCCCGGAACAACGTGTCGCGCTCCACGAATTCCGCCTTCAGTTCGTGCTCCACGTGTTCCGGCGCGCGCACTGCGTCGCTATACAGCACGCGCATGTTAAATCCCAACGCCCGCCGCGCCACGCCGCGGCCAATCCGCCCAAACCCCAGCACACCCAAAGTTTTTCCCCACACGTCGCCGCCCACCAGCTGATCCAGGTCCCAACCGGGCCACGTCCCGCTGCGCATCCACGCGTCGCCCTCCAGCAGCCGCCGCCCAATGGCCATCAGCAAAGTCCATGCAAAATCCGCCGTCGTATCGTCCAACACTCCCGGCGTGTGCGTCGCCACCACCTTACCCCGCGTGCACGCCGCTACATCTATATTGTCGTAGCCCACCGAAACAGTCGCCGCAATCCGCAATTTCGGCGCGTGCGTCAGCAGCTCTTGATCCACTTTTTCCGTGAGCAGGCAAACCAGCCCGTCCTTATCCGCCACGCGCTTCAATAGCTCCTCGCGCGTGATGCGTTCCGCCGGAGCCCAATAATCCACCTCAAAATGTTGGTCCAGAACAGCCCTCGCCGCCGGAAAAAGTGGCCGCGTCGAGAGTATTTTCGGTTTGGTCAACGCACACCTCGCAAAAATTCCCCGCGCAGAATTTGTAACATATACTGCCAAATTAGCAAACGCGTCCGGAGCGCCTGGACGCCGCGCTTGGTAAAACGCAAACGCCGTAATGGCGCATCATATTGGAGTTGGAGGAGAAAGACTCATGACGCATCTACGAAGAGCCATCGTACTTCTATTCTTCAGCTGCTGCATCGCCCCGCTAGCCATGGGCCAGCTCACGCTGAAAGTAAAAATCCAATCCACGCCGATGGAACGCCAGTTACTCTTCGCCAAGCTCAACGACCGTGCCGCGACGCATCACATCAGGTTTGTCCTGGTCGAGGAAGGCTTCGACTACCGCGTGGCCTACGGCGTCGCCGGCCCCGTCATGACCCCCTACGGCCCAGCAGCCGCCAGTGCCTCTGTAACAAAAGTTTTCGACCCCAGCGGCGCCGAACTCTTCACCTTCGCCCGCGACGGCCGCTGGACGCCAGACGCCGCCGCCAACGCCACCGCAAAAGAAATCATCAAACGCGTAAGAAGGCTCCGCGGCCTCTAACGCTACCACCGCGCACCGAGTCCCCACTCGTTGACGCCCATCGCCGCACACGGCTATAGTGACCGTGAGAGCGTGCGCAATTCCATTCGCTGCCGCCGCTCCACGCACCCATGGACTCGCAACTACTCCGCGATCTGAAATCGCTCCTCGGCTCTCAAGCCGTCCTCCATCGCCCCGAGGAGCTGATGCTGTACGAATATGACGGCTCGGTCGAAGTGGCCCGCCCCAATTGCGTAGTCTTCCCGCGCACTACGGCCGACGTCCTGGCCATCGCAAAGCTAGCAAACCAATATCAAACTCCGCTAGTCGGTCGCGGCGCTGGCACCGGCCTTTCCGGCGGTGCGCTAGCCCGCAAAGGCGGCATCCTCACAGTTTTTTCGCGCATGAATCGCATCCTCGAAATTGACATCGAAAACCAACGCGCCACCGTGCAGCCTGGCGTAGTGAATTCCGATCTCAGCGCCGCGGTAGCCCACGCCGGCCTCCATTTCGCGCCCGATCCTTCCAGCCAAAAAGCCTGTACCATCGGCGGCAACGTCTCGGAAAATTCCGGCGGCCCGCACACGCTCGCCTACGGCGTCACCACCAATCATGTCCTCGCGCTTGAAGCCGTTCTTCCGACCGGCGAACTCATCCGCATCGGCAGCCCCGCGCTCGATGCACCCGGCTACGATCTCCTCGGCCTGTTTGTCGGCTCCGAAGGCACTCTCGCGCTGATCACCGAAATCACGGTGAAGCTCACGCGCCTCCCCGAAGCTGTAAAAACTCTGCTCGCGATTTTCGACTCTCTCGACGACGCCACCGAAACTGTAGTGGACATCACCGCGCGCGGCATCACCCCCGCCGCCTGCGAAATGCTCGATGGCTGGACCCTCCGCGCCGTCGAAGCCTACGTCCACGCCGGATTTCCGCTCGATTGCGCCGCCGTGCTGCTCCTCGAAGTGGACGGCGTCGCCGAAGCCGTGCAACAACACGCTGAAGAAGTTGCTGACATTTGCCGGGCACATCGCGCCCGCGAAGTTCGCGTGGCCCGCGACGCCCACGAACGCGACCTGCTCTGGAAAGGGCGCAAAAATGCCTTCGGCGCCGTCGGACGCCTCTCTCCCACGTATTACGTCCAGGACGGCGTCATCCCGCGGACCAAACTTCCCGCCACTCTCCGCCGCATCAACGAAATCGGCCTGAAATATGGCTTCCAGATTGGCAACATTTTTCACGCGGGCGACGGCAACCTCCACCCGCTAATCCTTTTCGACGCCCGAGACGAAGCGCAGTTTCGCGGCGTCGTCGCTGCTGCCGATGAAATTATACAGTTCTGCATCGAAATGGGCGGCTCCATCACCGGCGAACACGGCGTCGGCATGGAAAAAGACCGCCTGATGCCGCTGCTCTTCAGCGACGCCGATCTTGACGTCATGCGCGCGGTGCGCGATGCCTTCAACCCGCAAGGCCTGCTGAACCCCGAGAAAATTTTCCCCACTACAAAAGGCTGCGGCGAAATTCACGTCCGCCCGCTGCCCCTGGCCGGCACGCCCAGCGCATAAAATGACCTCCTCCGCCATCAGCCCGAGCGTCACCTCGCGACTGGCCGAAATTGTCGGTGCCGCAAACGTCGCCAGCGATTTCGCGCAACTTGCCACCTACGAAATTGACCGCAAACTGCCCGCTGCCGCAGTTCGCCCTGGAACAAGCGAGGAAGTAGCCGCAATCGTGAAATTTGCCGCGTCAGAAAGATTGGCGCTGGTCCCAACCGGCGCGCGCACAAAATTGGGAATCGGCTACGCGCCCAGCCGCTACGATCTCGCCCTGGACATGACGCGCCTTAACAAAGTGATCGCCTACGATCCGGGCGACCTCACCCTCAGCGTCGAAGCCGGCGTTCCCCTCGCAAAACTCGCGCAAGTTCTCGCCGAGCATCGCCAGTTTTTGCCGCTGCCGGTCCCATTCGCAAATCGCACCACCATCGGCGGCCTGATCGCCTCCGGCGTGGACTCCCCGCTACGCCAATTTTACGGCACCGCGCGCGATTTCCTTCTGGGCATGGAATACGTCACCGGAGAAGGCGTCGCAGCGAAAAGCGGCGGCCGCGTCGTGAAAAATGTCACCGGCTACGACATCCACAAATTAATGATCGGCGCGCTCGGCACCCTGGGCGTCATCACCCGCGTAAATTTCAAGACGTTTCCGATGCCGCTCGCCACACGCGGCTTCGTCGCGCGCTTCGCGAATGCCGAAACCGCGCTGGACATGCGCCACCGCATCGCGCGATCCCTGCTCACGCCGCTAACTATGGAAATCCTCAGCCCGGGCGTCGCCGAACTCTTCTCTAGCGACGCCGCCACGCGCTACGAACGCGCCGCCATGCCCGCCAACGTAATTTCCAACACAGAATGGGCCCTGACTGCAGGTTACGCCGGGGACGAGCCGGTACTCGAGCGCTACGCGAAGGATTTGCAGCGCATGGCCCAAGAATCCGGCGCCACAGGAGTCGCGATCCTCGCCGAGAACTTGCCTCCCGCCTGGGCGCGGAAACGCGAGGTCATCCCCATTGCGCTAGCATCCTCACCGGCCACGACCATCATAAAAATAGGCGTGCTGCCAATGCGCATGAATGAAGCCTTGGCAACCGCTCAAAAAGCCGCCGAAGCCAACAACCTCCGCTGGGCCGCCATGGCCCGCGGCCTAGGCATAATCTACTTCGCAATCCTCCCCAGCGATCACACCGAAGACTGGCGCCAGCGCGTAGCGAGTGCCATCGTCGCAATACAAGAAGTCTGCGCCAAACTAGCAGGCCACGCCACAATCCCCTGGGTTCCCGCCGAATGGAAAAGCACCCTGCAAATTTGGGGTGCCCCACGCCCCGATGCCCCGCAAATGCAAAAAGTAAAATCCGTCTTCGACCCGCAAAACATCCTAAGCCCCGGCCGCTTCGCCCAGAATTTGTAGCGACGGTACCGCACAGCGAGACCGCCACTGCTCCGCGCGGCGCCGCAGCCCCAGCCTCTCCCGCACTTCCGGTCGACGTTCTTTGTCGCTTCTCACCGACGATCCGTAAGCGAAAAGTTCGCTGCAAGCTTTCGATAGACTCACCACGAGAGGAGATTTACGCTCAAGCGCAAAACCGGCAGGGGTTACGGACACAGAAGCGAGCGACATCAGAATCAACAAGTTCCCACTGCACAGATGCCGTAAGATACGGAGTGCGATCACTCCAAGCGAGGCGTTCACCGCAATGGCTTCCGAATCCCGACCACCAAAGCCAGCGCAGTCAGCGGCGCCGCCGCAATCCCACGACGACGCACAGCGCGAATTCCAACTGACGCTCAGCGGCTTCTCCGCCATCGACAAGCCCGAATACGAAGACTACTCGCGCTGCGTCCACTGCGGCCTCTGCGCCAACAATTGCCCCACCTACCGCCTCTGGGGACGCGAAGCCGATTCCCCGCGCGGACGCATCAAGCAAATGGCCCTGGTGGATCAAGGCCGCCTGGAATTGGGCGAATCATTCGTCCTGCACATCGATCGCTGTCTGAATTGCCGCAACTGCGAAACGGTCTGCCCCTCCGGCGTCGAATACGGAAAAATTCTGGAACTCGCCCGTGCGCAGATCGAACAAAAATATAAACGCCCGCTAGCCTCGCGCATCGCCCGCGATTTCGTCTATCGCCGCCTGCTTCCCTACCCTGGCAGAATCGCAGCCGCCGCCCGCGCGTTGAAAATCTACCAACGCTCCGGACTGGCAGCCCTAGCCCGCGGCACAGGAATCCTGCGCCTGCTCGGCCTACAAAACCGCGAAAAGCTACTCCCGCGCATTGACTCCGATTTTTTCTTCAGCGACCTGGGCAAGACGTTTCCAGCGAAAGGCGCCCGCCGCGCCCGCGTGGCATTCTTCGCCGGATGCGTCGCGCAAGTCACCTTCAGCGACCTAAACCGCGCCAGCATCCGCGTCCTGCAAGCTAACGGCTGCGAAGTAGTCGTCCCCGCAACCCAAACCTGCTGCGGCGCGTTAGCAGCCCATGCAGGCGTGCGCGACATAGCCCGCGAACTAGCGCGCAAAAATTTCGATGCGTTCCTCTCCGACGATTTCGACGCGATCATCACCAACGCGGCCGGCTGCGGCTCCACTCTGAAGGAATACGCGCATCTGTTCAACGAGGACAACACCTCGCACTCACGCGCGCAAAATTTCTCCGCGAAAATGCGCGACATCAGCGAGTTTCTAGCAGACCTCGGCCTGACGGCCCCGCTGCGACCGCTGCCCGTGCGCGTCACTTATCAGGATTCCTGCCATCTGGTGCACGGCCAGAAAATCCGTGAGGCTCCGCGCCACCTCCTGCACGCCATCCCCGGCCTGGATTTCGTCGAAATGGCGCTAGCCGATCAATGCTGCGGCTCCGCCGGCGTCTACAACGTCACCGAAACCGAAACCGCGCTGGAACTCCTCGACCGCAAAATGGACTCGGTGCAACAGACGAAAGCTCAAATAATAGCCACAGCCAATCCTGGCTGCATCCTGCAACTGCGCGCCGGCGCCGCCATCCGTCGCACGGGCCAAGAAGTCCTGCACGTGGTAGAACTCCTCGACCGCGCCCTAGCCTAGCTCGTTCTCGGCGTTACTCCATCGCCCCTTTGCGGTGGTCAATCCCCCCGGTTCAAGGAACTCTCGATAGGCCTCGACAGGTATGGGCTCACGCGCCGCTGCGCGAGTGCGCGGTTCCTCGCTCTCCAGATTGACGGTTCCTCATGCGCACCGGCACTCCCAGCAATCCTCGGCGCAGGCGGCCTGTGTTTTCAGCTCATCCCAGCCGGGAAATCCGCCGTGAGCATGAAGTCGAGCAGCTCTTTCTCTTTTTCGGTCAGCGGACGAAGCTTGAATCGTCGCGCCTTGTCGCGTGCGGCGCGAGTTGTCATCACTCGAAAAGGGATGCGCGCTCTTTTTTGGCAGGATTATATCAGTGAACGGAACAGCGAAAACCGCAGTGAAGAGGGGTTTGCGGGCGGAGTATGGGGGAAATTTTCCGCCCGCAAATTGAGGCTGAGCTACTGGGCCCGTGCAATCCTAATCTTCAACATCGTCGCGCTTACTCTTCCGGCGCCGCTGGGGGACCTCCCGGCCCACCATGACGAAACGCGCCGCGCGGCTCCGCCTTCGCCACCGCGTAATCCGCCGGCACCTGGAACAAACTCGCCGCCGGTTCTGCCCGCGCGATACTCGTCATCTGATACACCGTGTCGCCCGAACGCGGATCGCTGCGCTTCGTCATCACCACCATTTGCAAATCCGGCGAATACCAGCGCTCGGTTACAATCACTATCGGCTTCGCGTTTCCAATCTGTCCCGCGGGAATCGTGCGCGTATAGCGCGTGCCTTCCGCCGACACGCCGCCAATCGTTTGCGTGCCCAGCGAAGTGGTCACCGTTTCCTTGTCCGCTGCTCCGTGCCCACCCGTGTGCGCTCCCTTCGTGAACTCAGATTTGTCCGGAGGAGGTGGCATCTGCCGCGCCGTCTTCGTATCAGCTTCCAAAATGTAACGCGTGCCCGCCACCGGATCGTTCACAAAGGTCACATGCGGCGCAGCCTGTCCCGCCACGGCCATCGGCCCAAACGCCGGCAACGTCATGTCGCGGCGCGTGCGTCCCTGACTATCGCGCGCAATCGTGCCCGTGGACGTGTGCTTGATCTGGTTTCCATCGGCCAACGTCTCGGTGGTCTCGGTCGAAAAACTCGCGCTGAACGGCGCGCCCGTCACGGTCTTGTCGCCCAGCCCAGCTTCAAAACCCAGAAACCGGATCTCGTCGCGCCCTGGTCCGTGCCCAAACCCGTGACCGGGAGGTGGCGGCGGAGGTGGCGCTGACGCCGCATCCTGCGCCTGCATCCCAGCGCCGGCTAGCAGCAGAATCATCGCCACCCCCACCATCGGGAAATACCTTCTGCTCTTGCTCATCTTAAGCTCCTCCGAAAAAATCATTGGTCGTTCTAAAAATCCGCATCCGTATCAGAATTCGCATTGGTATGCGCCACCAGCCGTATCGCTTGCGGCGTGCCATCCTGGCTCACCACCATGTCCGCCGTCACGTTGTCCGCCACGCCCATTCCTTCCACCGGCAAGCCGTAAGAAACCAACGCCGCCCGCGGTAAAACCACGCGCACCACCGCGCCGCCCTCCAACTCCGATGGATCGTACGCATACGGCAGCGGCATATAAGCCGTCGCGTATTCCGCGTCGTCCGACGCAGAGTTCGCGCTCGCCGGTGCGTTGCTACCCGGCGCAGTCGTCGCAGTTGTCGTCGCCGCGGAATTAGCAGGCGCCTGCGCCGAACTCAGCGCTGAATTCACATCGCCCGATGTCACCAGATGTTGCCGGTGCAGCGAAAGCCCCAGCGCCAACAAAACCGCTGCAGCCACCGCGAACGCCGCCAACTGCCAGCGCACGCCGCGCGAAGCCGTCGCCGATTTCTCCCGCCGAAATTCCTGCAGCAATGAAGTTTCCAGTCGCGGCGGTGCCTGCAACTCCGCTGATTCCTCAGCCGCCTGCCGCAACGCAAAATCCAAAGACTCAACCTCGGTAAGCAACGCCGCGCAATTACTGCAAAACTCCGCATGAGCCAGCGCCCGCTCGCACAGCGTCGCGCCCTCGGTTCCGGGCCGGTCCAGTTCGTGCAGCACTTCCTGAAATTGCGCGCAGTCCATCCGATTCATCCTTTTCGCTTCCGCAAAATCTTCCTTGCCGGAGTCCTGTCTCATTCGCCCACCGCCGACGCGCGCCGCACGGGCTGCGTGTCGCGCAATTTTTCCACCAGAATCGCTCGCGCCCGGTGCAGTCGCGAACGCACCGTGCCCACCGGACAATCCAGCGCCGCCGCGGCATCTTCATAACTCAACTCATCCAGCTCGCACAGCACCACCACTTCGCGGTAATTTTCCGGCAGGGTAGCAATGGCCTGCCGCACGCGCTGCACATTTTCCAGCGCAGCGAAATCGTCGCGATGCAGCATGTAAGCGCTCACTCCCGCGCCGTTGCCATTTCCGTTTCCGTTCGAATGCCCGTTCCCATTTCCAGTGCCGTAACCAGACGTCCCGTTCTTCCCGCTTGCCTTGCTCCGCGCCATGATCGCGTCCAGCTCATCCGCCGATTCCGGCAGCGGCACCGAATTCCGTTCCTGCTCCCAACGACGCCGCAAATGATTCCGCGCGATGCCGAACAAGAATCCCCCCAGCGTCCCGCGCCCAGGATCAAACCGCTTGGCGTCTCGTATCAACGTCATGAAAACCTCTTGCGTCACGTCCTCCGCCAGCGCCGCGTTCCCGCTCATGTGCAGCGCAAACCGGTAGATCGCCGGATGCTTGCGCCGGTACAGCAGCGTAAACGCAGCCTCATCCCCGGCCACCATCCGCCGGAGCAGTAGCCCCTCATCAATGGTTTCCATGCCCCTGTTCATCTCAGACGATTGGACGGCCCGGCACAACTCTCGTTACATATTCCGTCACCGCGGCGCAAAAGTTCCAGGAAAATGTTGCCTGACCCAGGTTTCGACGTTGTCGTTGACCGTGTAGCGGCCGTCCCGCCCTGGCGCGATGGGGGCCTTCGACGTTGCTAGCGCCGGCGCCCCGCCCTCTCCGTGGCCTTTGCTTTTGACTTTGGCTTTGACTTGGCTCTTGCCGTAGCCTTCAGGCAGCGCACTTCAGTGCATGATTTGCGTCACGCCAATCCCCGGCGCCCGGCCGGCCACCGCCCCGCGCCCCTCCTCTTGGACAATCCCCTTCTTGACCAAACCCCTAAGGTTCAATAACGTAGGGACGCGCAGAGGGTCGCCTTTGCCTGGCTGGCAAGCGCGCGCTGCTGCCCGCTGCCGATGGGCCGCGGTGAATTCATATCGCAAGGCGTCGCCGCGCATAAACCACGGAGGAATCGCCATCATGCAGGAATTCGATCCGCATGTCTTAGAAGAAAAGCCCATCCCGCCGCCCGAAGAATTCAGCAAAAAAGCCCGCGTGCGTTCGCTCGAGGACTACCGCGAACTCTACGCCGCTGCGGCAGCCGATCCCGAAACCTTCTGGGGCGACCAAGCAAAACTTCTCCACTGGTTCGAAGCCCCCAAAAAAGTCCTGGAATGGAATCCGCCCCATGCCAAATGGTTTGTCGGCGGCAAGCTCAACGTCTCCTACAACTGTGTGGACCGCCACCTCGAGAAAAACGCCAATAAACCTGCGCTGATGTGGGAAGCCGAAGACGGCTCGACCATTCAATACACGTTCGCCGAGCTGCACGAGCGCGTCTGCAAATTTGCTAACGTGCTGTCCTCGCTCGGCGTCAAGCCGGGCGATTGCATCGCGATCTATATGCCCATGGTACCCGAGCTGCCCATCGCCATGCTCGGCTGCGCGCGCGTCGGCGCCGTGCATTCGGTAATCTTCGGCGGCTTCAGCGCCACGGCCATCGCCGACCGCGTCGCCGATTGCAAAGCCAAAATCCTCATCACCGCCGATGGTGGTTTCCGCCGCGGAAAAATCGTCCCCTTGAAAGAAACCGCCGACACCGCCATGAAGAATTGCCCCACCATCGAAAAATGCATCGTCGTGCAGCGCACCAAGGAAGAAGTTGGCTGGCAAGAAGGCCGCGACCTCTGGTGGCACGAAGAAGAAGACAAAGCCGCAAAGGATAATATCGCCGCGCCCTTCGACTCCGAACATCCGCTCTACATCCTCTATACCAGCGGCACCACCGGAAAACCCAAAGGCGTCCTGCACACTTCCGGCGGCTACCTGCTGCAATGCACTTGGAGCACTCAACTGGTCTTCGATCTGCAGGAGGACGACATTTACTGGTGCACCGCCGACATCGGCTGGGTCACCGGCCACAGTTACGTCGTCTATGGCCCGCTATCGAATGGCGCCAGCATCGTGATGTACGAAGGCGCACCGGACTTTCCGCAGAAAGATCGCTTCTGGGAGATCATCGACCGCTACAAAGTCACCATCTTCTACAGCTCCGCCACCGCCGTGCGCGCCTTCATGGCCTGGGGCATGGATTGGATCACGCCGCACAAACTCGCCAGCCTCCGTCTGCTCGGCACCGTCGGCGAGCCCATCAATCCCGCCGCGTGGAAATGGTACTTCGAAGCGATTGGAAAAAATCGCTGCCCCATCGTGGATACATGGTGGCAAACGGAAACCGGCTCCATTCTGATTTCTCCGCTCCCCGGCGCCACGCCCACAAAACCCGGCTCGGCCACGCTGCCGCTCCCAGGAGTGATCGCGAAGGTCGTCAACATGAAAGGCGAACCAGTCGGTCCCGGCGAAACCGGCTACCTGACAATCCAAAAACCCTGGCCCTCCATGCTTCGCACCATCTACGGCGACGACGAACGCTACGCCCGTGAATACTGGACGCGCATCCCCGGCGTTTATTTCGCAGGCGACGCCGCCCAGTGCGATAAAGACGGCTACATCTGGGTCCTGGGCCGCGTCGACGACGTGATCAAAGTCGCCGG
Source organism: Candidatus Acidiferrales bacterium (assembly GCA_035602855.1). Lineage (GTDB taxonomy): Bacteria > Acidobacteriota > Terriglobia > Acidiferrales > UBA7541 > Palsa-295. The sequence continues at coordinate 9,092 of DATNLN010000025.1, read as the reverse complement.
CCACCGCCTGAGCTCCATGGAAATCGAAAGCGTCCTGGTAAGTCATCCCGCAGTAGCAGAAGCCGCAGTAGTCGCGCGCCCCGACGAAATCAAAGGCGAAGCCATCGTCTGCTTCGTCGCCCTGCGCGTCGGACACCAACCCAGCCCAGAACTACGCAAGGAATTGATGGACTATGTAGCCAACACCATCGGCTCCATTGCCCGCCCCTCCGACCTTCGCTTCACTCCCCTGCTCCCAAAAACGCGCAGCGGCAAAATCATGCGCCGCCTCCTCCGCGAATTGGCCACTAAAGGCGCCGTAACAGGCGACACCACAACGCTGGAAGACATGGCGGTAATCGAGCGCCTGCTAAAAGCCCAAGCAGACGACGAGGAATAAATCGTAGTTACAAAGTTCCGCGGAGACTGCGTGGCCCACTTGCCGCGCCGGCCGTGGGGCACGCATTTTTGGAGTGCGGCGAGCTTGTCCCGTACCCCAGCCCGCCACTCGTGCGAACAAATCGCGACTTGATTCGCCACGAAGCAGACGTCCCCGTGCTCCTATCTGCCATTGCCAGCAAACCCGATTGGCTGCTCACCCACAACATCAAACACTTCACTCCCGCCGTAGCCAAGCGCGCCGCCCTGCGCATCGCCACCCCCGCCGATTTCTTCCGCGCGCTCTCCTCTCTGCTCCGCTGACGATGCGACGAGCATCGTTATCCCGAGCCCGGCGCCTTTGCTTCATGCCGACCGAACGATCTCTGCCGGTTTTCCTCTGTGCCGTCGGCTAGTAGGCAACACCGAGGCGAAGAAGTTTACGAACTTTTCCCGCAGGTAGGGTTCGGCTCGCCTTGGCGTCGCGCACGCCTGCGCGAACGGCGGCAAGCGTCGCCTCGTCTTCGTCATTCATGACAGCTACCGGCTTTTCGAAATTGAAGTCGCGAGGGTTGGCCATGCGGTCAACTCAGACGATCACAGCACGTGCCTTCCCGGTTCATCGAATTCAAGCAGTATCTTGAACCCGATCACATCCGCTCCAAACCGTATCTTGAGTTCCTTGATGCCAAACGCAAAATTTTTCGGCGGTGATCCGGCCGATACCGCTTGCGGATCCTCGGGCAGTCTCCAGGGAAAATTGCAGTGCGGACAAGCGGCGGGGATATCGCGGATATCGTCAGGCGAAACCGTGAGCCGGGACTTGCACTGATGGCATTCGAACGAGATAGCGCGAATCTCTTCCAACCCCACCACGATCTTACGTTCGAACGTCACGATGGCCGAAGTGTACCACGACAAGGCGCGCTCCTTGGAATCACAGCGTCAGCGAAAAGCTGCGGCGAAGCACGGCGCCAATCGCACGAGCGAACGCAAAACCTCTCAGGGCCACCACAATTGCATAATATGAAAAAGCCCAGCCCCCATCAGCGCTGCTCCAGGAATCGTCAGCACCCAGGCCCACACAATCCTCCGCGTCACACCCCAACGCACCGCCGTCAGCCGGTGCGCCGCCCCCACGCCCACAATTGCGCCAGTAATCGTATGCGTGGTGCTAACCGGAATCCCGAAATGCGCAGTGGTGATCAAAGTCAGCGCCCCAGCGGTCTCCGCCGAAAATCCTCCGAACGGATTCAGCTTCGTAATCCGCTGCCCCATCGTCTTGATAATCCGCCAACCGCCAGCCATCGTCCCGCCCGCCATCGCCAGATGACAACAAATAATCACCCAATAAGGCACCGCGAAATTGTTCAGCAAACCTCCGGCCACCAGTGCCGTGGTAATAATTCCCATCCCCTTCTGCGCGTCATTGGTTCCGTGCCCCAAACTGTATCCCGCCGCCGAAACCAATTGCAGCCGCCGAAACCAGCGATCCACTTTCTGCGGCCGCATCTTCCGCACGATCCAGCTCGTCCCGATGCTCGTTGCAAATCCCAGAAACATTCCAATCACCGGCGAAAGAAACAGAAACAGAATCGGCATGGTCCATCCGCTCAGAATCAGCGCCTTCATCCCCGCATGCGCCACCGCCGCGCCGCCATATCCGCCCATCAACGCGTGCGAAGAACTCGTCGGCAACCCCAGAATCAGCGTGATCATGTTCCACAAAATCGCGCCCAGCAGGCCCGCCAGCAGCACGCGCTGATTCACCATATCAATGTGCACCATCCCGCTGCCCAAAGTTTTCGCCACCGCCGTGCCAAACACAAACGCCGCGACGAAATTCCAGAATGCCGCCCACGCTACCGCGCGAAACGGCGTCAACACGCGCGTCGACACCACCGTCGCAATCGAATTGGCAGCATCGTGCCAGCCATTGGAAAATTCGAATGCCAGGGTCAGTCCGACGGTCAGTAATAGAAGCTGGAAGCTGTTCACAGAGTCAGGCGCTTTTCAGAATGATGTTTTCGATTACGTTCGCGACGTCCTCGCATTTATCCACGGCGGTTTCAATCACCTCAAAAATCTCCTTCCACTTGATGATCTGCACCGGGTCTTTCTCTTCGTCGAATAATTGCGCGATCAACGTCCGGCAGATCCGGTCGCTCTCATTTTCGTAACGGTTAATCTCGATGCAATGCTTCATCGCCGTGTCCGGTTTTTCGATCGCGTGGATCGCCGCGGAGAGCTCCTTGGTCGCCGACACCAGCACCCGCGCCAGGTCCAACGTTCCCACGCGCAAAGTCTCCACGCGATACAGCGCGAAGCGGCTGGCCGCGGCGTCAATTAGGTCAATCACATCGTCCATCGTGCTCACCAGCTCGTGAATGTCCTCGCGGTCAAACGGCGTGATGAACGTCTTATTCAGCATGCGAAATGTCTGGTGCGTAATCTCATCGCCGGCATGCTCGATCGCCTTGATGTTCTGTACTTGCTCCGGCACTCCCGTGTAGTGCAGCAACATCCTCAGAAAGGCCTCGGCTCCATTGTTGATATTTTCCGCCTGCTTGCGGAACAGGTCGAAAAAACCTTCTTCGCGCGGCAGCAGCCGTTGCAACAGTCCGGTCATCGCGTTTCACTTCCCCCAGCCGCAGAGTTCGAAACAGCCAGACCATAACAGAGTTAGCAATCCAGAGGCAAGGAACCCCGGGCAAACCCATCGCGGAGGGAGGTGCGTCTCGCCCGTACGAGTGATGCTCCCGCGGACCAAGGTAGCAAGCTCGGCCCGATGTCTAGGGTCTGACGTCGTTTTTGAACTTGACTTCGACTTCGCTCTCCAATTTTGGGCGTGACGTGACCTTCGAAGTTGATTCCTAAGTTGTTGTGAAAGCTGGCCGTTTTCACGCCGAGGGACCTGCATCCGCAAAACTACGGACGCTCGCACCGAATCATAGCCCGGTGTCTCAGATGCTGTTATCCTTGCCTGGAACCACTCCACAAAGGTCGCGCTGATGGCTCAAACCGCATCGCCTGCAATCCCCTACTCCGCGGCTCAACACGACGCCTACGCTCCGGTCCCGTGGTACATCTGGTGCGGCCTGCTCGGTGTCATCTCCATCGTGTTCGGCCTCTATTGGGACATTTCCTGGCACATGAGCGTCGGCCGCGACACTTTTTGGACTCCCGCGCACATGGCCATCCAGCTCGGCGGCATTCTGGTCGCGCTCACCAGCGTCTATCTGATTCTTTCCACCACGTGGGGCCATAATTCCGCGGCTCGGGCTGCTTCCATCCAAGTATGGGGATTCCGCGGACCGCTGGGCGCCTTCTTGGCCTGTTGGGGCGGCGTGGTAATGGTCACTTCCGCGCCCTTCGACAACTGGTGGCACAATTCGTTCGGCCTCGACGTCGCTATCGTCAGTCCTCCGCACATAGTCCTGGGCGTAGGAATTCTGGCCGTCGCCATCGGCGCTCTGCTTTTACTGGTGAGCTGGATGAACCGCTCCGCAGGCGACGGCCACACACGGCTTCGCCGCCTGTATCTGCTTATGGGCGGCGTTATTCTCTCACTGCACTGGCTTCTGCTTTCGGAATACACCGGCGGCTCTCAGATGCACGGCCCCGCGTTCTATCGAGCCTTGTCGCTGGCTGTGCCGATCATTCTCATCGCGCTCTCGCGTGCCAGCGGCTATCGCTGGGGCGCGACCATGGTCGCGGCAATTTACACCGCATGGGTGCTCGGGCAGCTCTGGCTGCTGCCATTGTTTCCGGCGACGCCAAAGCTTGGTCCGGTGTTCACCAAAATCACGCACATGGTGCCGCTGGAATTTCCCACGCTTATCATCGTTCCGGCGATCGCTCTGGATTTTTTGCTGAATCGCTACGCCCATAAAAACAAATGGGCGCTCGCCGTCATGCTCGGCACCGCTTATCTCGCCGTGCTGCTGCTCGTGCATTGGCCGCTCGGCGATTTCCTGATTTCACCGGCTGCACGCAACTGGGTTTTCGGCCAGAATTATTTTCCGTACATGGAATCGCCTTCGGAATATCACTGGAACTGGGAATTCGTGGACCTCGCGCCAACTACCAGACTCTTCTTGCAAGGCATAGGCATCGCTCTCGCAACTTCGATCGTCGGTTCTCGCATCGGACTCGCCGCCGGTGATGCATTGCGCGGCCTGCGCCGGTGAACGCCGAGCCGCGGCGCAGCATCGCCTCGCGCGCCCGAGAGCTGGCACTCGCCGCGCCCGCCGTATTGATCGGCATTCTTTTGTTGATCGCGCCCGCGTGGGCCCACGTCGGAAATCCAGACGTTTATTTTCAAGGCGCCGCCGGCCCTTATCATCTGATCATCACCATTCGCACGCCGCAGATGATTCCGGGCACCGCGGACGTGGAAATTCTCAGCGCTACTCCCGGCATTTCGAAAATCACCGTCGTCCCGCTCTACATTGTCGGACCCGGCGCAAAATATCCGCCCGTCGGCGACCTGCTCGGGCAATCCAAAGAAGACCCGCAATATTTTTACGGCAAAATCTGGCTCATGGATTCCGGTTCGTGGCAAGTGCGCGTGCAAGTGGAAGGCTCGCAAGGCGCGGGCGAACTTGCCGTGCCGGTGCCCGCTGCCGCGCGCAGCACACTGCCGATGCAACGCTCGCTCGGCATTTTGCTCTTCGCATTGATGGCGCTGCTCGTGGTCGCGATTATTTCAATTGCAGGCGCGGCGCGCCGCGAAGCCACGCTCGCGCCCGGCGAATTTCCCTCTGTGGAAAGGTCCCGCCGCGGACGCTGGATGATGCTCGGCACGGCCGCAGTGGTCTTCGGCGTCCTGTATTTCGGAAACTCGTGGTGGAATTCCGAAGCCAGCAACACCGCCCGCAAGATGATCTACAAACCGCCGCCGCTTGACGTTTCTCTGGAACCCGGCGGAAAACTCCTGCTGAAAATGGGCAATTCGGAATGGCATCGCACTCAACCCGAAACCGTGATGACCACTCTCATGCCCGACCACGGCTACCTGATGCATTTGTTTCTTATTCGTGAGCCTGGCATGGATCGCTTTTATCATCTCCATCCGCGAATTGTTCGGCTCGAGCCCGGGCTTCATCCGCAGCACGAACCTTGGTTCGAGATGGAATTGCCCGCGATTCCCGCGGGGCGCTATCAAGTTTTCGCCGATGTGGTGCGCGAGTCCGGCTTCCCCGACACCATGATCGCCGAAATTAACTTGCCGGATATTGCTGGCGTCGCGCTCACTGGCGACAATTCCACCGCCGCATCCTCTCCGCTCTCCGCGGACAGGCTCGGAGCGAACAATGACGGTGTGAGCGAGAGAGCAGAGATGTTCGGCGACGCGCCACAGGGCGCTATGGCGAGTCTGCCAGATGGCTACCGAATGATTTGGGAACACGGCAGCGCGCCGTTCACCGCGAATCATTTCATCTGGCTGCGTTTTCGTTTGGAAATGCCGGACGGCAAGCCCGTCAGCGACTCCGAGCCTTACATGGGAATGGCAGGCCACGCCGAGATTGTGAATTCCGATCGCTCCGTCTTCGCGCACATCCATCCTGACGGCTCAGTCGCCATGGCTGCGCTGGAACTCACCGAGAAGAATTCAATGCAAGGAAATGCCAGCGCCATCGGGCAAGCGGGAGCAAACGCGGGCGGTGAAATGGTCGGCACGGGCATGTCCGGGATGGACATGTCCATGGATCCGCGCTCCGCCGAGGTTTCCTTCCCCTACGGATTCCCAAAAGCCGGGGACTATCGCCTCTTCGTCCAGATGAAACGCGGCGGAACGATCGAAACCGGCGTCTTCGACACGCTGGTGCTTCCCTGAAGCGCGACGCCTGGGCGCGAGGTATTCACGCGGCAGCGCCAAATCTTCGAAACCCGTTACGAATTGTCAGGCCGCATCATTTTTGCGGCGGTTCTTGTTACCAGGCTGCGGGGCGCGATGCGCTGCGATTCTTTCATCAGGCGATTCATGAAGCCGGAAATCACGTAGGGCTTTCCCGCCGCTTGCGCTTCCAGACCCACGCGGGCGACTTTCTCCGCCGTCTCGGCATTTCTGAATGGACGGTCTGGTTGCTGCGCCACCTCCTGAAATTCCGTCACGGTCGAACCCGGACACAGCGCGCAAACGCGCACCCCCAGCGGACGCACTTCCTCGGCAATTCCTTCCGCCAGCAGCAAATCAAACGCCTTGGTCGCCGCATAGCACGAACTGAATGGCAGCGGCTGATAGGCCGCGAGCGAAGCGACGATCATCACGTCGCCGCGCTTCCGCTGCACCATCGCCGGCAAATACAGCCGCGTGAGATGCACCACGGCGGAACAATTCACCTGAATCATTTCCAGCATCTTCTGCACGGGTATCTCATGTACGAAACCGTATGCGCCAAACCCCGCGTTGTTGATCAGAAACTCCACCTCGATCTTCTTGTTCGCCGTGAACGCGCAAATCTCGCCCGGCGCTTCCGGGCGTGTCAGGTCCGCGGCGAATACTTCGGTCTTGATGCCGTGCTGCGACGCGAGATCAGCAGCCAGTTTCTGCAGCCGGTCCACGCGCCGCGCCGTAAGCACCAGATTCGCGCCGCCCGCCGCCAGCAACTTCGCCAGCTCCAGACCGATTCCAGCGCTCGCTCCGGTAAGGAGCGCCCACTTGCCCCGCCACTCCTGCTGCCACTTTTCCGCCACGAAATCCTCCGCTCGGGCAACCATCAGTTCGCAACGCCACTGCCGGAAACTCTATCACAGCGAGGCTCGCGCTATTTGAGTCTGCTTGACCAGGAGATCGTTTTTTCCCAGGTCGCGGCTTTCAGCCGCTGAAGTGCGGCCCGCTAAATTTGAACAACCAATCGGATGAGAGCTTAAATCGGGGAGACGCCGAAACAGGAAATCGGAGAGAAACGCTTCAGACGTTGTCGGGTTTTTCGCGCGGCATCATCGTGTCCCGGATGCGCACGCCCTGCTCTTTCAGGCGATCAAGCAGCCGCCGCGCCCAGACGAATTCCGCCCCCCAGAATGCCCAGAGCAAGCATGATGGTGAGCCAGCCGGGCCCAGGAGTTGCGATCATCACGATGCCCAGAGCAAGCAGCGTGAACCCGATCAGCACCTTGACGAACCGTTTGGCCTGCTGGAACGAATGGATCAGCACCAAAAGTCTCGCTTCACGAGTGTCACAGGCGCTCGTGTCCGCTTCCCTAGCTGCCTGCTCGCCGCTCCATTCGTTAGATGCGATACAACCAGTTATGTCTCGTCATGCACGCCGATTTCCATCGCCAAAAGATGCGACGGCATCTAAATTTTTGCTACGTGCGAGGAGAACAGTGGGGTTGCGTGATGCAGCATCGCTGGAATCCGGACGTCGCGGCGAGCGCTGGCCACAAATGGAAAGATTCTGCCGGGTAGGTGGCAATACGGGACCGCATGCAGGAGCAAATCGCAGCTCCCGTACTTCGCGTTCACTCAATTCTGCGAGGCAGCGCCGCCTAGAACTTGTAAACGATGCCCACCGAAGCTTTCGGGCTGATCTGATAGGTGTTGAAGAACCGGCTGGCGACGCCATCAATCGCCACTCGCAGCGCGACGTGACGATGATGGGCGTTCAAATCCACGCCGACGCCTGCCAGTCCGGCAAGCGCACCTTGCCCGCCATACGGCGTTTGCGGATCGATGAACATTCCTCCAATCATCGCATGCGCCCACAGGTCAATGCCCTTTGGCCCCACGTAGCGAAACCGCGGACCGATGCCACCAAACACCAACCAGGAATTCTGTCCGGGTTGACTGCCATAGGTGGCCATCACTTCCGCATCGGCTCCCAGCCAGTCCCGGTAATAGTAAACCGCGGACACGTTTCCACCGTTCATAGTCGAGGTCGTCCCAGGAACTTCGTAAAACCGGAAAAACGTGTAGCCGGCGTAGAGGTCCCAGCTGTACTTGTTGAAGACGCCCTGCACATCCTGCGGCATGGCTGCCGGTACTGCAGGTGCCGCCGGGGCCGGGCTAGCAAAAGCGGGCGATGCGAACACGGTTGGGGAATCTGCTGCCGGGCTTGCCGGGGTCGCAGGCATTGTCGCTGTGGCGGCGTACGACAGGAACGATGGGGTGGCGAGCGTCACCGAATCCCCGAAATTCGATTGTGCTCCGGAATTTACGGCTACCAGCAGCAGGCCGGCAAAAAGAACAGAGATATATTTCATCGCCTCTTTCCCCCAGACGAAGGAATGCCTTATCCACTTTCCCTATAACTTTGAGGGATAGCCAAAGGGCGTGTCTATAGGATTGATTTGGTTTGCCGCTTGGATGTCACCCTGTTCGCCGGGACAGCCCCGAGCCGGGGCCAGCCGGCCTGGAACGAGTTTGTAACTCGCGTCGCGGCGCGGCGCCGGAATGGTCGCGCAAGGCAAAGAGTTCACCGCAGGGGGAGCCGAGCGCGCAGAGAACGGTTGCCCCTGGTGCGTTCTAGCGATTACGCGATCCGCTTGAGCGCTGCGCGAGGACGGCGCTCCCCCCAATCTTCGCTTGACCTGAGAATTATTTCTGCTATTCTGCGGGGGCTGCCTTACCAGCAGCGCTTATCAAGAGTGGTTGAGGGGACAGGCCCTGCGACGCCACAGCAACCTGGTGCAACTGCCAAGGTGCTAATTCCTGCCCAGTGGGGAGAGATAAGATCCTCGATAGACCGGCCACCGGTCGTTGAAGATTCAACTCCCAAGCTGAAGTCGAA